>JBDRQG010000079.1:0-2723 GCA_043826475.1 bacterium | reverse complement strand
CGTTTATAAATCTTATCGTATGTGGAAAATAATCTACGAAGATTTTGCTCACTCATTCCAACATAACATGACAATATCCTTGAGATATCCGTTGTTAGAAGAGATTTATTCAAATAATTTGCTATTGTGTGTGCACAGTATGTCTTTCCAGTCCCCGGAGGTCCGTACAGCAGGATTAATAATCCTTGATTTTTACCGGTTTGTTTTGAATTGTAAACACCCCATTCAATTAAAGTATTGGTAATGTTATTTTGATACTGATTAATGCTATGCAGCAGGATATCTTTCTTTTCTCTATCAAGAATCAGGGACTCAAATGATTGTTCCGGCTCTCTGAAACTGAAAATGTCATTACCCTGAAGCAATTCCTTTATCTGGTTTTTGGGCTTAATAGATTTTTCATCCATCAATTTTAGCACTATATCCGGACAAAGTGTGATTTCAAATGCTGATTTAAAGCCATGAAGACTTTCTAACTCGATTAGACTATTTGCGATTAACTTTGACTCATCCTCAAAATAGGACTGGTGTTTTAATAAGTCACAGCGATTTTGACTGATTGTCTGCTTAATCTTTTCAATTTCACATGTCTGACCTTCTAATTCATTTTTTAAAAGGTACATAATAATAGTTTGCTCGTTATAGTCAAGACCATACTCTTCAGTTAAATAATGAAGTGGAAACTTCTTGCGTGTCTTTCGCATCTTCTTCACCATTTTTTGCCAAACCTTCGGCATATCATAGACTGCTTCCATCAATAAATCACTATCAAAACCTCCTCTGAATCGCAACCAACCAACATCTTCAGCCGCTGACACATACTCAAACCAATCATCGACAAATTCTCTGTTTGTCTGATAACCAGATAACAATTCTGAATTATTTCTTCTTTTACCGAGAATACAGCCGATAAACTCTTTTGTTAAAAATACTTCAGTTTCCAGCAACAATTCTTTATCAATTTCCATACGGACAAATCGTTTCTGTGAAAGGTTTGTTACTTTTTTAACCTGGGAATCAAAAATATTAGAATTGATTAGGGTAATAATATTATCCAGATGATGGACTGTTTTTTGTGGAGATTGATAAATATCATTCAACATCTGAGCCGGTTCAAATTTCTTTGTTTTACTTTCAACAACCTCATTCCAGGCCCAGGATGTTATTAATATATCATCTCTGTTAAGTTTGGAGGGCAGCAATTGTTTGCTTTTCAATATATTTATTTGATTATTAATTTCTTTAGAATATTTGTGATTGTTTTTCTTGTACTGCTGGGCAATACCAATCAACATATCACTAAACGTCACCCCTTTACTCATATTCACCTCCATTTTAAATCTTATAGGTGAATATAAGTATTCAGATGGTCAGATTATGACGTTCTATTTTGGAAAATATATATTATTGAGATTATTTACTTCTGTTTTGACCATTTCTACTAATTTCTTGGGTAAGAGCACTTCCGCAAATGCTCCCCAGCGCAGGATCCAGGCAACTAATTCATAAGAAACGGTAATATTCAGTTCTAGAATAATCGAGCCATCTTCATTTTCAATTATTTTTTGATCCTTCTGCCAAATCCGCTCGGCAATCCGATTAGCCACATTGGAGTAGAATTCAATTTGCACAAATTCCGGCTCAGCATGCCAGATTCCCAATGCGCTGGACATGTACTTTTCCAAGTCGAAATCTAGACTGCGTTCGAAAGTTTCATCTAGAATTTTCATCTTTTCGATGCGATGGATCAGTAGATGTATAAACTTCTCGTGCTTCGGGTGGAATACAACTCCATAGAATGTCCCACGATGCAATAATAATGAGTGGGGATGCACAGTAAATCGTTTTGGTTTATCGGTATAGGCTGATCGATATGTTACCTGAATAGGTTTCCGGTTAATTGCTGAATAGAGATATTTCTGTAACTGTTCCCCATAATTGCTGTAATCGATATAGCCAAAATTCAGAGTACTGAAGTAAGGTTCCAAATTCTGAAGATCGCTACCCGTTGACAGAATATCGTCAGTAATCAATTGTTTGAGTTTATTATCAAGTGTTTTTATATCTTTCTCTATTGGTGTGTTTTTAAATATTCCCGCCATTCTTTTTAGCAGTAGAGAAGAAATAAATTCATCCATCCCGAGTGTCATTGGAATAAATTTGAGATAGTTCGGATTCAATGACCAGAATATCTGTCCGTGAGCACCACGCTTTTCTTCTAACGGTACATTGGCAGCAGTCAGCGCAATCAGATCACGCTGAAGCGTACGTTTTGAAACTGATCGTTCAAAGTACTCAAATAGCCAATCAACGGTAATTTCACTTTTCAGTGTGAACTGTTGAAGGATTCGGATTTGGCGTTCTAGAGGTTTTAAATCAGACATATTCATACATAATTTATCAGGACGTTTTCGTAAACCTACCTCAATTCAACTGATTCAATCTAACCCGTTTTATAGAAATTCCAAATATTACTTTATAACCAATTTATTTATTTGGGCATGGACCCTTATAAAAAACGACTGCCACGGTGGCGGATAACAGGAAATTTCGGATATGACAAAGTAATTCAGTTTACAAATTCCGGTATCCAGTTCCGTATCCGGTTTCATAACATAAAATTAAGTAATATTAAGTAATATTTAGAAAACTACCGGTTTTCCTATATAACAAAAATCCCGCCGGTTCACGACGGGAAATTGGTGTGGCGAGGGACGGAATTG
>JBDRQG010000078.1:0-9705 GCA_043826475.1 bacterium | reverse complement strand
CTCTACGGTGATAAGACCACCAATTGATAAATTCCATATTAAATCTAGAAAATGAAACTTTGTAGTTAGGATATTGTTTAAAATCAAATGTTATCTTTTTAATTTTAAATAAATACTCATCCAATTGTTTTATGAAATATTCGATTTGTTGTAAATCAAATCCCTTTTTTAACATATATCCAAATTTAAAATACCCTACAGGATCTGCCTTTCTTTCTAAGATTCTATTATATAGTTTATCTACTTGTTGATTTAATGATATATCATTCCAGATATCTTGGTATATATTTATTTTTGAGATTTGATACTTGTACTTAAAATCCATTAATTCTTTTATTTCATTTTCACTTGGTGCTTTATTAAAAATATTTGTATACAAATTAGTTAAATTATATTCATTAATTGATTCAATAGAATTTAAATATTCCTGATATCCTTTTGGAAAATATTTTTGAAATATATCAGAATTCTTCTTTATAAGACTCTCGATCTCATATCCAATGAGACTCCTAAAAGATATTTGAGTATTTTTATCTAATCTATCTAGTAGATCTGTTAAATTAGATGTTAACCTATCTTTTGCTGCAATTAAATAAATATTAACTCCATAGCTTGATTCAATTTCTAAGATTGCACCAACATCTCTTTCATTTACAGCTTTATTTGTAAATTTACATTGAATTAACATTTTCAAATTACATTTTGATAAATTTTTATCTGCTATCTTATTGCAAATAATATCTCTACTTCTGTCACTACCTTTAGATGGTTTGTAACTTATCTCCCAACCATTAACTTGAAATATTTCAGCAATTAAATCTTCAAAAACAGTCCAATCCTTCAGTTCATCTAAAAGTTTCATAAATTCCCCCAAATTTTCTTAGGTTTACATTTTATTCCAGTTTCAAATATGGTACGGCGTTGGCTATAAATTCACTTTTGCCCTCTTTATTAAAACGATGATAACCAGCGGTGGCGATCATGGCGGCATTGTCGGTGCAGAGTTCGATATCGGGATAATAAAGATTACAGCCAATCTTTTCCAACTCTTCTTTCATTTTTAATCTCAGTCGGCTGTTGGCTGCCACCCCGCCCGATATGGTAACATCCTTCACGCCGCATTCCTGTGCCGCTCGCAAAGTTTTTGACACAAGAACATCAGCCACCGCTTCCTGAAACGAGGCGGCGATATCGGTTTTCTCTTTTTCAAATTCATCAGCACTAAGCTTTTTGATATACATCGAGACCGCTGTTTTCAATCCTGAAAATGAAAACATATAGTTTTGTTCTTTGATAATTCCACGGGGAAATTTTATAGCTTTTGGATTCCCCTTTTGCGCCAGCTTATCAAGCAGTGCCCCGCCGGGATAAGGGAGGTTCATAAGCTTTGCAACTTTATCATAAGCTTCGCCGGCGGCGTCATCTTTGGTCTGTCCCATAATATTGTATTCCCCGAACTCCTTTACTTCAACCAGCATCGTATGCCCGCCGGAAACTATCAGAGTCAGATGATGAGATTGAAGATTATGATGCTGTAAAAGATTGGCTGATAGGTGTCCTTCCATGTGATTGACAGCCACAAAAGGGATCCCCGTTGAAAAGGCCAGTCCTTTGGCAAAAGTCAATCCTACCAGCAAAGCCCCAACCAGTCCGGGTCCCATCGTAGCGGCAATAAGATCAATATCTTTTAGGGTTACATTTGCTCTGTCAAGGGCTTCCTGATAGACCGGAATAATCGTTTTAAGATGCGCCCGGCTGGCAATCTCCGGAACCACTCCGCCAAAGCGGGTATGTTCTACCTGCGACAAGATAATGTTTGATAATATTTTCCGGCCGTCTTCGACAACGGCAACCGAAGTCTCATCGCATGAAGTTTCAATACCGAGAATTAACATAATAATCTAATTGATGAAAAATTTTACGGATTTAACCGAAGAGGTTTTGACTTTGAAATTACTGGGGCATTCGATTTTTATAGGAGCCGTCCGGTTGGAATCGAGAGTACGGAAATCAACCGAAGCGACCAGAGTGTTTTTATTTAAAAGATCAATATCTTCCGGAGGGCCGGTCAATTCGATATCAATATTTTCAGGTGAAATCCTTATCATTCTGTCCGAGGGAGTGTTATAAATTACCACCGGGATTTTCTCGAAAATGCGCGTTTTTACCGGGACAACTTCAATCGAAACCGAAACTGATTCCGGTGAAACAAAAGTTTGATATTCCTCAGGAAGAAGTAAAGGTAATTTTACTGCAATATTACTTCTTAGCCCGGTAAGCTCCCTGAAGACAGTCTTTATACTATTCTTCTCTCTTAACCGGCTTCTGGCTCCGCTGAGAGTAACCGTCGGGGGATCAGCCGGGGAAATTTTGCTTACCGCAAAACCATCATCGGGCTGAGTAACGATATCAACGATCACCTCAACCTTCTTATCGACCATCTGGTCAATAGAGAGTGTAATTGAAGCCGGTGAGATAATTTTATCAAGGTTAATATCAGCCGGCACATTTACCAGCGAAGTATTATCTTTGGATAAATTAATTAAATAGCGCCCCCCATTATATTGGGTTGCATTAATTATCAGCCCACGCTCTTTCCATTTATTCCGCAGCAGTTGTTTTCCGACCGCCGAAACCGTAACCAAAATGGAATCAGGCGGACTTTCAGATAGGGTCAGGGAATCACCCAGAAGAATTTCAGTGACCGGGAGGCGAACATCGTATTCGTAAACTTTGTCAGTCGCAACATGAAACCACAATAGAAGCCCGATAGCCAAAGAGATAATTTTAAGCCATAAATTTTCCAAAAGCCAGGTCATACGGATTTTATCCGATCAATACCCTTAACAGGTTTTTTGTTTTCTATGTCACAACTGTCAATGTTATAGTAATATATTGGATTACCGCAATCAACATCAAATAATGGATAATTACAAATCAATCGACCCGGTCCGGATTGTTCCAATAAAAGCGGGTCAGCCCCATTTCCGATCCCAGCCAGAGATAATCGCCATCCAGCATTACCGAATAGGTATAGTTTGAGGGGAGACCGTCATCGACCGTAAATTCACGGGTAAAGGGCTTTTTGTTGGCATAAAAATATATCGCCAGCCCATTTTCGGTAGCAATAGCGGCAATAGTATCATTCACCGCCAGGGCATTGGCTGTCGAACTCATAAATACCTGAGGAAATGACTCATGTTCGCCGTTTTCGATATTTAGTTTTACCAATCCCTTTTTTGATAGAAACCATAAATATTGATTATATCGTTCAATATCGATCACATCGCTAAAAAGGATCGCCATATCATCGCGCATCTTTTGAATCTTACCTGATTTTAACTTAAGCCGATAAGCTCCCAAACTTGTTCCGAGCCACAAAGAATTATCAACCATCTCCATATCGAAAATGACCACTTCCGGAAATGATGTTTTAATGGCGACCATTCCAGAATCAGAATTATACAATATGCTCAAGCCGTATTCGGTCCCGATAAAAAGGGTATCATTATTAACTAACAGGCTGATGATATTATCATAAGCCAGGCCATTGCTGGATGTTAATTGCTGGTTGATTGTTTTATTGGCTTTATCGATTATAAATAATCCATTGGTAGTGCCGGCGTAAATTGAATATTCATCGGCCGCCAGACAATTGATATCAATTGATGGAAAAAGATTGTCAATTCCGGATTCAATAAATGAAAATTCATCTTTATTAGTATTATATAATGTAATACCGGTGCGTTGGTCGTTTAATACCGCCCCGGATATTAAAAGTGTGCCATCGTCATCATAGATAGCATTAACCCGATCCTGAATTAAACCATAGGGGAGGGGGTTAAGATAATAATTAGAAGTATTTGATGAAAAGGCTCCGTAGCCCCAGGACCCTATCCATAAGTTTCCCTGTAAATCCTCTACAACGTCCTCAAATAAAAAATTCCGGCCGAAAGGATCAATCAGATGTCCATAGTAACCATCGTAATTAAAAAGGGGAGGAGCATACAAAACTGCCGGCAATTTAATATGACGGGATTGGTTGATTACTTCAGGGACATAGCTAATTGAATACCATTTTTCAAGCATGATATCATATTCAAAATAGCCTTCAGAGGTCTGAGCATAAAAGCGGGAATCAAAATCATCAACCCATATTTTTTTAATATCAGTTTGATCCACTCCATCGGTACCTGTCAGGGGATCTTCCCAGTATTTTTCTGCTTTATTATATCTGATAATTCCTCTGGTAGTTGCAAAGTAAGCATAAGTGTTTGATACGGCGATATAGTTGATATGATTAAATTCGCTGTAAGTAACAGCCTGTCCGGCAGGATAAAAAGAATATGCATTAGAAAAAAAAGTGATAATCATTACGAAGATACCAGTTGATGATGAAAAAATTCTCTTTTTCATTTTGTCCCATTTTTAAGAAAGTCAATCGCAGCCGAAGCTAATAAAGCCGTACCATAAATAAGAGCATCCTCATCAGCGATAAATTCTGAAGAATGCCAGGGTTTGTCCGCTTTGATCTTCTTGTTCATGGTACCCAGACGAAACATTGCTCCCGGTACTTTTTCCAGATAGCAGGCAAAATCCTCACCCCCCAGAGTCTGAGGTGTTTCCTCGATTTTTCCTTTACCAAAAAGAGCCTGATAGTTTTTAGAGAAGAGCCTGGTTACCCGGGCATTGTTATATAAGACCGGATAATCAGCTATGATATTCAATTCCAATCTGGCCCCTCGGCCTTTACACACAGCACTGGCGGTTCTTTTGATTAAGCGGGGGAGATCACGGGTAGCTTTTTTGGACAAAGCCCTGGCTGTCCCCTTCAGGATTACCCGATCGGCTATAACATTGCGGGCAACGCCGCCGTTAATTGTACCAAAAGTCACGGCTACCGGAGTGATCGGGTTAATTTCTCTTGAAACGATTTTTTGGATGGCATCAACAACTTCGCAGGCGATAACCAGAGCATCTACAGAAGTTTCAGGGTGAGCGGCATGCCCTCCTTTGCCATGAATAATAAGATCAAAATCGTTAACCGAAGCCATCGTAGTTCCATCACGAAGACTTATTTTACCTGTAGCCAGATTAGGATCGACATGTAGTCCAAAGATAGCGGAGGCATTTTTCAACGCACCGCCTGCAATCATCGGTCTTGCTCCACCCGGAGGCATTTCTTCAGCCGGCTGGAAAATAAAACGAACCGTTCCGTTTATTTGTGACTGTAGCTTTTTAAGAACCATCGCCGTGCCCAGAACTGTCGCCATATGCATATCATGGCCGCAGGCATGCATACAGCCAATATTTTTTGATTTAAACTCAAGGATCGTTTTTTCCGTAATCGGAAGGGCATCTATGTCGGTACGGATTGCCACAGTCGGTCCTGCAGTTTTCCCTTTTAGTTCGGCAATAAAACCGGTTTTCATTTTCAATGGTAATATTTTCAGCCCTAGTTTTTTGATCTCTTTTTTTAAAAATGAAGTGGTGTTGAATTCGTTGTAGGATATTTCGGGATACTGATGCAGATGCCTTCGTATATTAATTTGTTTCTGGTGAATCCCCTTTGAAAGAGAAATAATTTCTGATAGAGGCAATTGATTCTTGTTCATATATTTTTATACAAAAATAAATCAAATCGGTTTGGCGTCGGTTTTAACGCTATAAAATACATTTGTATAATAGGTTTATATTCTTAATTATCAAAATATTATTTATGATTAATTATAATTTGAGCCGCCATCGAAAAAATCCCGATTGAGGATACTCGGCTATAATTTTATTTATTCTCTCGGCATCGACCCAGGGGAAATTTCTATCGAGATTGAAAAGGGGAATATGAAAATCGCAGGCTTCCTGACATCCGGTAGCGAGAGCATAAAGCTTTTTACCGGCACTGTTTTCAATCATATTCAGGACAAAATAAGCCTTTCCATTTTTGCTTTTTTCATCGTGGGCGATTACAAGATCACCGGGAGCCAGATCATTTATCGATATTGAGTCGCAGTTATTTGCCAGACTCTTATAATTACTATGCTGCATGGCCATATTAAGGAACTTATAGAATTCATTTGCGCTTGAATCCCTCTGAGAGGATGGAACGAATTTGACATCCCCCATTGGTCCCAATCTGAAATCGGACTTCAGCCATTTCTCGTAAGTCATCTGTTCCCCTTTTTTAGGGGTTACCTTGAAATCATAGTCTTTATTATGCAGCCGGTAGTATTCTGAAAAAATGCGGAGAGGAAAACCGACATCGGTATGGTTTTGACCGAGCCACGGAATATGTACCACACGGGAAATCTCATCCCTTTCAAAAGCCTTGTCCCCTTTCCAGATCCCGACCGCTTTATACCGATGCCAGATTGGGATATAAGAAACCCAGCTTTGAAAATCGGTCAGGTTGGACGGATCGATTCGGCTGAATCCTTCAGGAAAAGTAAATTCGGTTTCAAAAGTATAGATTGTATCTTTGAGACTTATGAATGGATATTGTTTGGCATATTCAGCGGCCATTTTTTCGCCCGTAGTTTGAGAATATATCACTGAATAATTTATCATACAAATGTATATAATTATCATCAATAACTTAAAAAATAGATACGGCCTTGCCGCCTTTGATAATTTCATCATTGTTCCATCTCTTTCCAAAGTTTAACCGCTCTTCTAATATGCGGAATTGTAATAGATCCCCCGACAATAAGGCCGATCGACATTACTTCATTGAATTCTTCATCAGTAGTCTCAACCTCTTTGGCTTTAATCGTGTGATAAGTTATACAATCATCACACTTTAAAACCAGCGAAGCAACCAACCCCAGTAATTCCTTAGTTTTGGCATCCAGAGCACCATCACGATAGACAGCATTATCCAGCGAGAAAAAGCGTTTGATATTCAGATTGTCATAACTAAAAATCAAATCATTGAGCTTTTCCCGCTCTTCTTTAAACTTTTGTACTTTTTCAGACATGTTTTTCTCCAAATTTTATGAGAAATTATGAAATGAATCAGGATAATTCAACAAATTGTTTGATTATTGATTTATAGGAGCATGCTAAATAAAAGTGGCTCTGCCACCTTTGCTACCTTAGCTGGCTTTTTTTGCGGATTTGTCTTTAGTGATAATTTTAGGTTTGCTGCCCTTGGTAATAGTGTCAGCCGTGACAATAACTTCGATTATATCGGATTGAGAGGGGATCTCAAACATAATATCAAGCATCGCTTTTTCAAAAATTGATCTCAAGGCTCTGGCCCCGGTCTTTCTTTCCTGGGCAATTTTTACTGTCGCTCTTAGAGCCTCTTCTTCAAAAGTCAGTTTAACATTTTCTTCAGCAAAGAGCTTGGCGTATTGCTTAGTTAAAGCATTTCTGGGTTTGGTGAGAATGCTTAGAAGGGCTTTTTCATCCAAAGGCTTAAGTGCTGTTGTTACCGGCAGACGACCAACCATTTCAGGAATAAGGCCGTAATTTATCAGATCAGAGGGAATGACACTGTCCAGAATATCGGGCGTGTCGGCATTTATATAATTTTTTTCTGCATCAAACCCAACCTGCTTTTTACCGATTCTACGGGCAACGGTTTTTTCCAGTCCGTCAAAAGCTCCGCCGCAGATAAACAAAATATTGCTGGTATTGATCTGGACAAATGATTGTTCTGGATGTTTGCGGCCCCCTTTGGGAGGAATATTGGCTATTGTCCCTTCCAGAATTTTAAGAAGTCCCTGCTGGACCCCTTCGCCTGAGACATCACGGGTTATAGAGGGGTTGCCATCCCGACGGGAGATTTTGTCGATTTCATCGATATAAATTATTCCCCGTTCGGTTTTATGCTGGTTAAAATTCGAAGCTTGATACAAGCGGACTAAAATATTTTCGACATCTTCGCCCACATAACCGGCTTCGGTTAAAACCGTGGCATCAGCGATGGTAAATGGAACCTTGAGAAATTTGGCCAGAGTCCTGGCAATCAATGTCTTTCCGGTACCGGTAGGTCCCATCATCAGAATATTGGATTTTTCCAGTTCGACTTCATCTTTATCGGCCGTAAGGTTTTTGGAGCTTTTGGCTTTAATGATTGAATTGATTCTTTTATAGTGATTATAAACAGCCACGGCTACCGTTTTTTTGACAATATCCTGCCCGATTACATACAAGTCGAGATAGTTTTTGATTTCTTCCGGTGAGGGAGGTTTGGTAATCAGGTCAGGAGTATCGATTTCCGGAGCAGACTGTAAAAGATCATAGCATAACTCTATGCATTCATCACAGATAAACGATTCATATCCGGAAAAGAGTTTTTTGGCCTGTGAGGCTGATTTTCCGCAGAATGAACAGCGCTGTGGAGCATGCGATTTGTTAGAGTCTTTTGCCATAACTTTTTACTTTTTACAATCCTATTGTTCTAAAATAAGAGTGGCTACGCCACCTACTTTACTTCGTAAACTTTGTCGATCAAACCGTATTCTTTGGCTTCATCAGCCGACATAAAGAAATTACGATCAGTGTCTTTTTCGATTCTTTCCAAAGGCTGTCCGGTATGGTGCACCAGAAGATCATTCAGCCGTTTTTTGGTTTTGGTGAATTCTTCGGTCATAATAACGATATCGGAAACCTGTCCCTGGGTACCGGCCATTGGCTGATGGATCATAACCCGACTGTTGGGCAGAGCGGCCCTTTTGCCTTTTGTACCTGCACAAAGCAGGAAAGCCCCCATTGAGGCGGCAATTCCCATACAGGTCGTGGCAACATCCGGTTTGATAAACTGCATAGTATCATACATGGCCATACCGGCTGTAACCGAACCACCCGGGGAATTGATATAAACATAAATATCTTTTTCAGGGTCTTCCGCTTCAAGAAACAGCATCTGGGCAATAACCAGATTGGCTACATTGTCATCGATAGGGGTCCCGATAAAAATGATTCTGTCCTTGAGCAACCGGGAAAATATATCATAGGCCCGCTCACCGCGGCCGGATTGCTCAACAACCATCGGGACTAAATAATTGTCTAAAATTCTGTCAGCCATACTTGCTCTCACTTATCTTTTATACGTTCCGTGTCTTAAGCCTGTGGTTCTTCCTTTTTCTCTACCACTTCAGCTTTACCCATGAGGAAATCGATTACTTTTTCCTCAATCAGGGTATCCTGAATAGACTTTATTTTACCGGTTTTCTGGAGCATATCCCTGGCCTGCTCTACAGGTATCCGGTAATTCTCAGCAAAGCTCTTAATAACTTTTTCGGTATCAGCGGGCAAAACTTCAATTTTTTCTTTCTCAGCCAGATGATTATAAAGTAAATGCCATCTCAGGGTATTAACTGCTACCCCCTGATAGGAGTTACGTATATCGGCCTCTTCAAGTTCCGGGTTCTGCTTTTTAGCGTCATCAACCATAGCCGACAGGTATTCATTGACCAGTCCATTGGGGATAGGTACCTGATTTTTATCACAAACCTGGCTAACCAGTTCGCTAGTATTCATCCGTCGGAACTCGTTTTTCTTCTGGCGTTCGATATCTTCGCGTATTTTCATCCTCAGTTCCAGAGCTGTTTCGGCCTGGCCGGTCGTTTTGGCAAAAGCATCATCAAATTCCGGCAATAATTGTTCCTGCACTTTTTTGGTTTTCACCAGATAAGTAATTTTGGCTCCGGCAAATTTTTTGTCAGGATAGTCCTTATCATAAGAGACTTCGATCTCTTT
>JBDRQG010000077.1:0-3860 GCA_043826475.1 bacterium | reverse complement strand
GAGTTGTCGGTTGTCCCGAGACTGAAACGTATCTGGAACGAATTGTTGCCATCGGCATAGCTCGATATATTGTAGAACTGTTCTGACCAGGCCGTCTCATTTATGGTGGAACTGTTCTGGAACAATGACACCCAGCTCGTGCCATTGTAAACTTCCAGTTTGACATGGTCGCTTGATTCTATACCAAGACAGCGGTAGTAAGTAAGCTGAGCGCTGGTGAAATCACCGCAATCAATGACCGGCGAATAAACATAATATTGAGTCGTTAAATTATTGCTGTAATCACCGCCGATGCCGGGGGTCAGATCATTGCCGAGAACGCCGTTGTCTGAAGTGGGGGTGTGGTCATAGAGGGGATCGCTGGCGCCGGAACCATCAGAACCGCTGCCGCCGGTGGCCGGACCAATGGTCCATTCGGCATTCCCGCCAAGACCGATCCAGCCTTTATCATAAGAAAAATCATCAACAAAGAAAGACATCCGGTCGCCAACTATAAAGTCAAAGGTTAAATTAGCGGTGTAGCCATTGTCAGCTGAAACTGAAAGGTTAAAGACCATCTCATGTCCCGGTGAACAGGAACCATCAGCCGCAACCAGATAAGAATCCCCCGCATTGGAGGCGGTTCCGCTGACGGCATCGAGAAGTCCATAAGTTCCGTAATTGTCGCTGACAGAAACATAGGCATCACTCTCGGAGAGAAGAGCCGTGGTGTTAGTGGCCTGACCCGTTCCACTGTTTGATAAGGTAACTATCAGCTCGGCCGATTCACCCGGATCCAGAACCCCGTCGCCATTGCCGACATCATTGACCGTAACAGTAAGATAATTTACCGCCGGACGATGTACCTCGACTTTGAATGTCCCCGTCCAGAGATCGCGATTGGTTCCGGTCACGGAAAGATCAAATGTCGCCTGATAGCCATCAGGAGTGGAGGGAAGAACATCAAAGGAGAAACCGTCGGCAATAAACGAGGTGCCGTCGCCGCCGGGAATGGATCCGTATACTTCGGTATTGTCAACCATCGTGAAATTGCCATCAGTGGTCGTGACTGTCGCAGTAACATCAAGAGCTTCATCGGGTCCGATATTCTTAAGCTCAACACCAAGAAGAATATTCTCCCCTGATTCGGCTATACCGTTGTCGTTGCCATTGACATCATTCGTCGATGAAGCATTATATACCACATACGCTCCCTCGGGAGTGAAAAGCTGTATGGTCGATGTGTAAGGCTGTTTGTTTTGACCGGTGACTACTATATCAGCAATATCAGGTTGAGTGAATGGAACCAATTCAATTTCGACCGTACCTGTTTCGTCAACAAAGCCAGCTCCGTGTAATACCCCGTTTACAGAGATGCCAACATAAGAATGGGGATCAGCGTCAACAGCAATTGTTGTCGAGGTAAAGACAAGAGCGCTTGGGTGAGAGACATTGTTTACTTCCGGAACACCCAAATATGTCATAATCGAGGGGTCACCCATAAGGCAATAAATCTGCCAGTAATAAGCAGTGCGGGAACTACCAGCTTCAGTAACAGCCAAATTTCCTCTGAAAATAATTGCATCATTATAAATATGGTGATTTACTAAAGCTTCCCCATGATCGTGGAAAACACCGTCATAAGCACCGAGTCCAGTCTGTTCATAAGTCGGACCTGCACCAACTACTGGACCATTACCAACACCCCACCAGTAATCTTCATCCCAGTAAGTTGAGTTGGTTCCGCCTATGTATCCGATAGCACCGCCATTGGCTTTCTGAAGAAAAGCTTCGCCAAAGCAAGGGGTAGTGCCGAAATCAGAGCCGAAGGTGTTTGCCTGGCAGCAGTTACCAATACCTAATAGATACATATGGTTGTTTGTTAAGGTTGCAATGTCAGCGGTATTAAAGTTTGGATTGGATTGTTCAGTATGACCGCAGTGAGCGGTATAATTCATTAATCCAATACCGTCCTGAACGGTTTGTATAATAGCAGCATCAACCCCGGAACCATTCGAAGCAGGATAAAGCCAGGTATGGTCTACGATGCCGTGAGCGGCGTTAAAATAATAATTTGTACCATAGTTAATCTGGCCGTTGCCATAAGTGCTGGCATAGGTGCCATCAACACCGGAAATCAGAGTAACTTCGGCCAGATAGCTGGGATCGGGCATAAGATATTGTTCATATTCAAGAGTTTTGTCACTTTGCGGTTGTAATAATGAGGGACTCTGAGCGCAAAAACGACCATAGTAAATTTCAGGAAAATTATCCCCGGTGTATTCGCACATCCAGAGATCGGAAATATGTCCACTATAACCGGTATAAGCAGGTATCTGCTGGTCATCACCAACAAACAATACAAATGATGGAGCCGGATCTTCCGGAGTACCGGCATTATACAACCCCTGTAGATATGCTTTAACCTGTGAAGTTGTTGAACCAATAACATCCGTATATGCAACAACTACATTAAATCCCTTTTTGGTTTTCCATTCTATAAATGGTTGCAATTGGGCTTCAAACATACGATGCGAAATAATTGCATATTTAATAGGATATTTAACCAGATCTGCTCTTGAATTCTTCTCCTGCTGAGAATAATTGGAAATATTATCAAAAACTGCATCGAAGGCAGGAGAGTAATATTTATCTTTAGCTTCCTGGGTGGCGCCCCAATCAGGGTGATTATAAGTTATCTGTACTTCAATATTTTTATATATAATCAAAGTATTTTCAACCGGATTATACTGCACCGGTGAAATTGAAATTAGACCCAGATGAACGGAGCGCATTGTTCCCAAAACTTTCGCTTTAACTAATGGAAGGGAATAATATGAATTTGAAGTATAAGAAGCGTCGTTGTATTCAAACGGAATTGAAGCCGGATCATCTGATTTTGATACCGATGGCTGAACCGGCATCAAAGGGTTGATAATGTTATAATCAGATAATTTAATTTCTTCAGTGTCAAAATTGATAACTTTAACATTCAATTCGCATCCAAAAGGAATTGAAACCAGTCGATTCATTAGAGGAAGATTGGGCTGGCCTAATTCCTGAGAGCGGGCGCAGCCATTGAAAGTTAGTAGTGAAAAACCTCCACGTTCAGTTAAGATTTCAGAGATTTCAACTTTTTCGATGCCCATATTGATATTTATGCCATCCTGATTCAAATCAGTCACAGTTGCATGAGAAATTGCATCTTTGAGTGTGACAATTTGACCTGAAAAAGCAGTTCCAGCCAATAACAGGCAAACCAGCATAGAAACAGCCGTTAACAGTCCCTTTTTCACATAGACCTCCGCGAGAGTTTATTTTTTATTTTGATTTTTTTCAACTTCATCAGCACAGACTTGCCGCCCGCAACGTTGTAAACTATGGAAAGTATCGTTATTTTTTACAGACTATAATAATATAATGAATTGTTGAATTATTTAAAAGGGAAAAATGATAAATATGCCTATTTATCTGCCATATTTTATAAATAAAAGGTTAATAAAATGTAGGTTTTTTAGCCTTTTAAATCTTGACAATATATGTCTTGATAATTTACATGAAAAATATTTAATTGATTCTTTGAACAAGTGACATGGGGTTGTTGTACTATGTAGCATTACAATGGGATAGCAATGCGGTTGTGTTGTTTTATCTACCTTCGATTAACAAAAATTCTGCTATCTTGACATTCCGGAAAAGTAATCACATTTTAGAGTTCATTTACAAACGGAGAATAAGATTTGAAGATAAATTCGAAATATATTTCCAGTTCCGCATTGTACTCATTTACAATGTGGGCTACTCTTATCATTTTTTTTCAAATCTGGCGTTTGATACTATTTATAGGCCTGGGTGAATTAACACATGAAATCCCAATTTCC
>JBDRQG010000076.1:0-9953 GCA_043826475.1 bacterium | reverse complement strand
GTTCTTTGTCGATCAAATCGTTAAAAGTATAAACCGCCGATGAGAGGAGGCAGAAAATGATAATGGCAATAGCAGAAATTTCTATTTTGCCGATATGTGTCAGTTCTCCGGCAAATACCAGAGCCAGAACGATTATACCGTTTTTCAACCATTGGGTCGGACGGACCAGTTTGATTAAATCAAAAAGCATAGATAATAATACAAAATGATTAAATGGCTTTCAAGTTTAATTCTTGAAGGGAAGAGCCTGACTTTCTCAAAATACACTTATCATCAATTTCAATCCACCAAACATAAAACTTCCCATCTGGGTTTTTTTGAGTATAATTACAGTATGCGACAAAGACAGCAAAAAGGACCCCAAAGCCATTACCTGATTCTGGTAAACAAAAAAGCTGCTGAGTATTCCCGAAGATCCGTCAGCCGATTGATTGGAGCGATCAAACGCAGCGGGGGGAATTTTACCGTTGAAGAGCCAACTTCAGCCGTGGATTTACTGAATATCGGCTATCGGGCATGCGGACTCAAGAAAAGTCATCATCCCCTTCCGCAATATATGATGCGGCGGGGCAAGGTGACTTCTTTGATAGCAGCCGGCGGGGATGGGACCGTGAATCTCGTGGCACAGATTGCCCTCAAAGGGGACTATCCGATGGGAATCCTGCCCATGGGGAGGTTCAACAACATTGCCCGCAGTTTTGATCCGGAACTTGACATCGGTAATTTTATAAAAATGATCATTAAACGCAATTACCTCCCGATTGATACGATGAAATTTGATAATGAAATAGTAATAGGGTCGCTTGGGATCGGTTTTACGGTTGAGTTGTATCAATTATTGAAGAATAAAAAAGCTCCCCGGTTTGGTTTCCGGTGGGCATCACTAAGTCAAAAGGCGCTCAGTAATGTGCAGGCTCAGAAAATGACAATTAAAGTGGAATCGTTCCGGTTTGATGTCAATCCGGCCATGCTCACGGTTAATATGCTTCCGTATGTTCTGGGGTTGCCGATGACGCCGATATCCAGCACCAATGACAACCTGGCCGAGATTATTTTTGATGCGGGGCAGGCTAAAAATGAAATCAGTTCCTTTGTCAAGCAGGTTCACAAGGGGCGCTATATTTATGGGAGCAGTGTCCGCATGTACAGGGGGGCAGCAATCAACATTGCACCGGTTAACGGGCGACAGGCTTTACTCGACGGTGAAATTGTCAATGTCGTGAAAGATGAAATAGAATTGTCAATCAACGAACAGAAATTAAAGATTTTCTGTTAAACAAATGAAAACAGTTATTTTATTTATATTTGTAATCCTATCCTTTGCTTCCTCTTATGCTGATGATACTGAACCGGTTGATTCTATTCCTCCGGTAGAATTTGATACAATCATAACCGATTCAAGCTGGCTTGTGGCAGATACAGTTGATACGGCTTCTGCCATACTTGTAAAAGATACGATTTTATTTATCCAGAGCAATACCATGGACCCCTATACGCTTGTCAATGACACAACCAATTTTGAAAACAGGCTCATTCAAAATCCAACAAAGGCTTTGTTTAAATCTATGCTTATTCCGGGCTGGGGACAGTATGGAAATAAAAAATATTTTAAGGCGGCTTTATATGCGGCCTTGGATGTTTGGTTGATAAGTAATGCCATTAAGTACGGTGGGGAGGCGAGCGATTATTTTAAGCAGTATGAAAATGATACAACCATTGCCGGGCGTAATGAGTATTACGGATTGTATGAAAACAAAAAGGACAGCCGGAACAAGTATACCTGGTTTGCGGTAATAGTATCGTTTATCTCAATGTTTGATGCTTATGTGGATGCCCACCTGTCCGGTTTCCCGGAAAAGAGCAGATTTAGTAATTTTGATATAGATGTTCAATATGATCATGAAAGTGGAGTAAAGGCTGCCGTGCGGCTTCCTTTTAATCCTTGAGAATAAAATCACGCAGGTTTAGTCCGTATTTTTCCGGTTCCACCAGCCTTATAATAGTGCGGTGATAATTTTCCGGTTTTGATAAATCAACCCATACCGGCTCATCCAATAGACCGTTTCTGTTCCCGATCAAATTTACCATCGGACGATCCATTTCATCATTGTTAGCCAAAACGATGGCAATCTCATCGGTGGACAATAATACCAGGGTTCCAGCGGGATAGATACCAATAATGCTATGGAACAATTTAAGCAGAAAAGGATCGAATTTATTTCTCATATCGAGGCGCATCTTCTTGAGCACCTGATCCGGAGAAATTTTCTTCTTTATATAAACCCGCCCCGAAGTGAGGGCATCAAAAACATCGGAGATAGTAATTATTTTTGAAAATAAATTCAGAGGCTGCCTTTTGCTTAATCTGGGATAACCGGTATAATCGATATTGATGTGATGCTCAAAGGCAGCACAGGCCGCCCGGGCAGTGTGATCATCGATTTTAAAGTTGCGCAATATTGTTTTAGCTCCCATCAGGGGATGCTGCTGCATCTGCTTCCAGTCGTTGACATCAAAAGCCTCCGGTTTGCAGATGAGGTCATGAGATAATTTGATTTTACCAATATCATGGAAAAGAGCCGAGAAGCCAAGCTGCGATAATCTGGCTCGATCCATTCCGAGGCGAACACCCTGAGTGAGGGAATAAATGCAGACATTGGTCGAATGGGCACAGGTGTAATCATCAAAATCATTGAGGGCAGTCAATTCCAGAAGGGATGACATATCCTGCTCCAGATGATCGACCAGAGAATGCACCACTCTTTTGGTTTGTGATATATTCAAATCGCGCCCCTGAGCGCTCTTTACGATAATATCTTCAACGGTGGATATCGCCTTGAAAAACAAACCTTTGGCGGTTTTTCGGAGCTCCCGGCGCTGTTCCTCGGTAGTTTGATCTTTCTCTTCTTCGATATCATCGGTCAACAAAAGAACGATATTTCCCTCGGTAATTTTTTCAATGTGCTTGGCAAGGGTCTCTGGATCAGATAACTGTGCATCGGGGGAAATTAAAAAATGAAGAAACATATTAAGATGATGCGTATTTACATCTCTGGTAAACATTATCCCCCCGATATTCATTTTTTCCCATTCGGATAAGACATGTTCTGCCTGGATAAGAGCAGAGCCATCGAATCGGACAAATTTTTTATTTATAAAGAAATGATTATTGATAATTTTTATGATCGTCTCGTATTCTTCTTCACAAACCTGATTTATTAAATCTACCAGCTGAATGAGATTGCGTTCATAATGGGGGTTATTTTTTTCCAGAATCCGGGCATTTTTGTAAAGGGCAAACAAAGTCATAAGCAATTTTTCTTCGTTTTCACTACCGACTAATTGCTCGTGGTATATAGAATAATTATCGTTAGTCATCTTTACCCCCGGATAGTATTTTATCGCGAGTTTTTAAAGCTTCCACAGCCTGATTTTTAATATTTGTCCGCCAGTTTTCAGCCAGTTTCTTAAGCTCTCTTTCAGCTTTTTCTGTTTTATTAAATGTTAAGGCATAAAAAGCAGCTTCCCTGGCATAATGTTTGGCCTTTTTATTAAAAATAATATAAGGTTTAATCAGCTTTACCAGAAATTGCACAGCACTTTCACCGCCGATTACAGAGTAAGCTCTCAGATGAGCTTTGTGGTCAACATTTTCTTTTTTGAAAAAGGTTGGATTATGTATTACTTCAGAAAACTTATCATAAGTTTCAATACTCACCCGTTTGATCAGATTATTAAGAGCGGTAAGGCTGATCTCAGTGTCTTCGTCAAGGGTCGATTTGCATAACAATTCGGTCGCCAATAGATTGTCGACATTCTCGAGGGAGTTGACAATTTCGAGGCGGACTCGTTTTTCTTTGTGGTCGAGGGATTCAAATAAATATTTGAGAGATTTTTCATCTCCGATATGGGCCAGGATCATAACCGAATTTCTTACGACATACCAGCGTTTATCGTAAATGCCTCTTGAGATAATATCCGCTTTTCCTTCTCCGTTTTTAATTAGATACTCGCAAAGAGCCTCCCGATGATGGCGATATTCGAGCACACTCAATAAATCAACAATGGCTGCAAAAGATTCCCAGCCAAAATTCGACAGATACTGGAAAAAATCATCATGCTTAACATCAGCATGATTATTTAGAGCTAAACCAAGATCGTTGAATCTGTCGCGGCTTCCAATAGTCAGTCTGGTTTCTTTGATCCTCTCTGTCCAAAAGGGCTTTTCTTTATAGAGTTTGTCTTCATAATCTTTCAGGAATGACAATAGCTCGGAAGCGAGGTCAAGGCGCCCTTCTTTGATAAATTCAGCAATCAATTTTTCACTTATTGTAATTGATTCTTTAAATGGCTCTAACTCCACTTCCTGAAAAATTACTTCTTTTACCAGATAGCAATTGGAGTCATGAACATTAAATTGCTTATCATTTCTGAGAATATTTTTGATTTTAATTTTTTCTTCATCAGATAAAAGTTTTTCACTACCGATTATCAAAGCTGCATTTGAGGCGTGAGATTCAGGCTGCTTGACATCTTCATAACCCATAGCCTCGGCAGCTTCTTTGATCTTCAGGCGTTGTGATTCACCGGGTGAATAATCAAACAGATTCCACCCTTCATCGTCAAAAGAATATTCATCAGATTCGGCTTCAACTTGTTTGAATATTTCGTGATAGTCTTCTACTTCAAGGTTATCATTTGAGTTGTTATTGCCAAGACCGGCTTTTTCGTAGTCCTGAAATTCGAGAAGGGATTTGTCTTCGAAAGTGGTGAACTTGAATCCTTCCAGTTCGGCGTTCCAGAATAATTCGACCAGATCACAGCCCCGTTCAGCCTCATTTTCATATTTTTTCAGGGCTGATAAAATCTGCTGGATGTCATTAGGAGATATTTTTTCATTAAAGATCAGATCCTTGATGCCGGTATCGAAGAATATCCCCGCTAACCGATCCTCTTTGGATTTATCCTGAAATACAATTTCCTTGTCGACTTTGATATTTCCCTTTTCGGTTTCGAGATGAATTGGTCCGTAAATACTTACCAGTTCGACAAGTCTGTTAGAAAAGGACTGCCGTAAAGATTGAGGGAGAGGGTTATCTTCGGGATATAGCGATATAACCTTGATAACTTTCTGGAGATCCCTGAGAATCAGTTTAATGTCTGCTATTTTATACGACATTTCAGCCTAAATTAATAAAAGTTAACGATTTGTCCTTGTCATATACTATCGGTACATTGGGTGTTTTTTTGACATAAAAAACCGGCAGACAAAGGCGTCTACCGGTTACAGAATTCTCATTGCTCAGAAATTTATAAAACTACGATTTTTTTGCGGTTTTTCGTAGCTGCTTTAGTTGCATTTCTGGTGTCAAAAACAATCTTGGAATTATCAACAATCCACTGGTATTTGTAGGCTGAATGATGAGTCAATATTACTGTCATATCAGCCTTTTTAAGCAGACTTTCGGTCAGCTTAGCTGATTTTTTTTGCCCTTCCTGCCATCTTATCTCCGGGACATGGGGATCATTATATGTTACTTTTGCCCCTTTATCCTCGAGCAGTTTTATGACATCAAGAGCCGGTGATTCACGAACATCCTTAATATTAGGTTTATAAGCAATTCCCAGAACCAGAATGTTTGATTTATTTATCGATTTGGCAAAACGGTTATTCAGGGTATCAGCGATTCTCTGAACAACCCATTCCGGCATATGGGAATTGATATCCCCGGCCAGCTCGATAAACCGGGCATAATAATTAAGTGATTTTAGTTTCCATGAAAGATAGTGCGGATCGATCGGGATACAATGCCCTCCCAATCCGGGACCGGGATAAAAGGGCATAAAACCGAATGGTTTGGTCGCAGCAGCATCGATAATTTCCCAGACATCCAAACCAAGCCGGTCGCACATCAGGGCAACTTCATTAACCAATCCGATATTTACCGAACGGAAAGTATTTTCCAGAAGCTTAACCATCTCGGCTGCCTGAGTCGATGAAACCGCATGAATATTGGGGATGCTCTGTTCATAGAAAATTTTGGCCACTTTGGTGCAGTTGGGAGTTGTTCCACCTACCACGCGAGGCGTGTTTTTGGTAGTGTAATTAGCATTACCCGGATCTACTCTTTCAGGGGAAAATGCCAGGAAAAAGTCACTTCCAACCTTGCCACCATTTTCGGATAACAGAGGGAGAATCAGATCTTCGGTTGTGCCCGGATAGGTTGTCGATTCCAGCACTACCAGAGCCCCTTTTTTCATATATTGTTTAACATGATTGACGGCAGATAAAATATAGCTGACATCAGGATCTTTAGTTTTGGAAAGAGGAGTAGGGACACATATCGAGACCGTATCCATTTCGGCGATCATTTTGAAATCATCAGTCGCTTTGAATGTTCCGCTTTTTATAGTATCAGCTACCGTCTTATCCGCTATATCATCGATATCGGACTTGCCGCTATTGAGCAGGTTGACTTTTGTTTCGGATATGTCAAATCCGGTTACCTTGAAGCCAACATGAGCCAGTTCCATAGATAAAGGGAGGCCGACATAGCCAAGCCCAACCACGCCGACATTGGCCGTGCGGTTTTTTATTTTATCGATCAGCTTTTTATAAGCAGTATCGCTGTTATGATTCTTTGTAGCCATCATTTCTCCTATCAACTCACTTTTGAGAAGATAATTTATTTAACCAATAATTATACGTGTCCCAAAGGGACTCTTCTAGCTTATATCGGGATTTAAATCCAAGTTCTTGAACCGCTTTTTTATTGCTGCCTCGAAGAACCGGGATATCATTTTTTCTGAAGCGGGCTTTATCTGTTTTTATATTTATTTTTTTCGAACTAAAACCAACCAACTTTTCCAAAACCGAGCTTATAGTTACCGCTTTACCTGAGCAAAATTGATAAACTTGCCCCGGTTTACCTTTTTCTGCCATCAACCGATAGCCCCTGACAATATCGCGAACATCGGAAAGATCTCTTTTAGTAGAAAGATCCCCCACCGATATAATTGGATTTTTTAACCCAAGTTCTATTTCAGCGACTTGTTTGGCAAAGTCAGGAACTACAAAACTCTCTGTCTGACGGGGTCCACAGTGGTTAAATGAACGCGATATAATAACCGGTAGCCCATATTGTCTAAAATAAAATAGGCTTAGCCACTCGGCGGTGGCTTTGGAGATGCCATAGGGGGAGACAGGATTTAGAGGATAATCTTCCGTTACTGTTTTAGGTTTTATGATGCCATAGGTGTCCGAAGAACTCACAAACACAAGTAAAGCTTGTTTTTTTAGATTAATAGCTGCTTGAAGAATGTTTAGTGTCCCTTCAACATTAACCCGGTAGGTCATCCGTTCCATTGCGAATGATTTCCCCACCGAGGCCATCGCGGCGAGATGAAAGATGTAGTCAGGGTTTATTTTAGAGATAACGCTGTTGCATTTATCCGGTTTGAGAATATCCAGTTTGCTGAGGGTCAGTTCTTTTTTTATTCCGTTAATATTTGTCGTTGGCTCACCGGGGTATATGGCGCCGGTAACATAATAGTTGTGATTAAGTAACTCCTCGGCCAGATAAGAACCGGCAAATCCGGCAATGCCGGTTATAAAGGCAACAGGTTTTTTCATATTACTTTTTAGAGGCCAGTTTCTTCATATCACTATCAACCATCATCTTTACTAATCCCTCAAACGAAACCGATGGCTCCCATTTTAATACCTTTTTTGCCATAGAAGGATCTCCGAGCAGATGCTCCACTTCAGCCGGGCGAACAAAACGGGGATCAATGACAACGTAATCTTTGTAGTCAAGATCGACATGTTCAAATGAAAGGCGGACAAAATCCTCGACCGAATGATTTTCACCGGTGGCTATAACAAAATCCTTGGGTTTATCCTGCTGAAGCATCAGCCACATCGCCCTGACATAATCGCCGGCATAGCCCCAGTCGCGCTTAGCATCCAGATTTCCCAAAGCCAATTTATCGGCCAGACCAAGCTTAATGCGAGCGGCGCCATCGGTAATTTTGCGAGTCACAAACTCCAATCCCCGGCGGGGGGATTCATGGTTGAAAAGAATACCCGATGCAGCATAAATGCCGTAGCTCTCCCGATAATTTACCGTTATCCAGTGGCCGTAAACTTTGGCGACTCCGTAGGGGGAACGGGGATAAAAAGAGGTCTTTTCATTCTGAGGAACTTCCTGCACTTTGCCGAACATCTCTGATGAAGAAGCCTGATAGAATTTTATTTTGCGGTCAACCTGGCGAATAGCTTCCAGAACTTTGGTAACACCCAGAGCATCGAACTCGCCGGTTAAAACAGGCTGGTTCCAGCTGGTCGGGACAAAGGACTGCGCCGCCAGATTGTAAATTTCATCCGGATGGTGCTCTTCTATAATTCTATAGATCGATAACTGGTCGAGCAGATCAGCCTGGGCGAATTCTATTTTATCTTTTATATGATTGATTCTTTCAAATGATTCGGTCGATGCCCGTCGAACCATGCCGATTACTTCGTAGCCTTTTTCAAGCAATAATTCGGCCAGATAGGAGCCGTCCTGACCGGTAATACCTGTTATGAGAGCTTTCATTTATGTAACATCCTTCGCTAAAATTCTAAAGGAAATATTAACTTATTTATTGTCATTCCCAGCATGACCGGGAATCTCTTTTTTCAATAATATTCTGGATACCTGCTTTCGCGGGTATGACAAAACTATAGATTTTTTATATATACATATCTAATATAATATTTCCTTCGGCAGTGAATATATGTATGCTTGAAACAGGGGTCAAATATAAACAATGAAACCCTGATTCATATCTTTAAATCGGCTGAAACATAGCCTTTATACAACCAAATTATGATAATATGAAATATTATTTGAATTGGAGGGTAGATTGCGTATAATTATGAAAACCTGGAGGAAAAATGCATAAAGTATTTACTATTATAATATCATTGCTGTTAATTTCGACCGTATGGTCAATTGAAGTTGAAAAAAAAGGATCTGATGTGACAAATTCTGAAATAAACGCCGATTCCCTGCTCAGCGAGGGGGATGCCATTTTTAAGGCTAATGAATATGAAAAGGCCCTCGAAAAATACGAAAAGGCGCTAAAAGCCTCGCAGGGTGAGTTCAATAACTCGGTTGAAGTCGAGGCCCTCTCACAAATAGCCCGGATGTATCTTATCACTGGCAAAAAAGAGGAGGGGCGCAAATGGATTGCCGAAGCGGGTGAAAAGGCAAGAGAATCAGACCCGATGGGCTGGTCGCGCTATCTGGGTGTAAAAGGGCGTTTTGAATGGCAGGATGATGATCTGAAAACTTCAAAAGAGACCTTTAATCAGATGTATACTTTCTGCCATGTCAATGCTCTCTGGGGACGGGCGGTTGATGCGGCGCATATGATTGCGATTGTGGCGGAGACTCCCGAAGAGCAGATTGAATGGGGACGACGAGGAATCGAAGCGGCCGAAGCAAACGAAAATGAAAGCTGGCTGGGACCACTTTGGAACAATCTCGCCGGGACCTACTGGGAAAACAAGCAATATGACACTGCTCTGGAATGTTATTTGAAAGCCCGGGAATATCACTGGCGCTTTTCGGGTGAAACGGCCAAACTCTTTGCCGATTATCATGTCGGGATGACCTACCGCTTTTTAGGCAATTATAAGGAGGCTCGGCAGTGGTTACGTCCGGTATTGGCCTGGGCGGAACGGCTGGAGAATCACGGGGCAATCGGACAGGCCTGCGAGGATCTCGGCGAAGCCGACATTGCTGAAAATAAAAAGCAAGCCGGTCTTATATTTTTGAAGCGCGCCAGAGATGAGTATAAACTCGAAGGCTACGACAAAACCTGGCCCGAACTCTGGGACGGGATAAATAAGCGGATCGGGGAGTTGGAGTAGGTGGTACGACCACAACTGTTCAAAATACTAATAT
>JBDRQG010000075.1:0-7256 GCA_043826475.1 bacterium | reverse complement strand
ATGGAACAATCACGTGTTTTCAGAGGAAAATGCATCAAATGGCATGGCCAACGCGATTATGGGTTTTCGCGATACTGTATTGACTGCAATATTATCAACCAATGAAGGCGCAGATCATTATACTCATTTCAGGGGAAATATATGGAATGCCAATTACTGGTATTTAATTGCTTCAGCGGATGTTGAAGGGTATGTATCAAAAATAGAATTTCAAAATACTAAAAGGGAGAAGTTTATTGCGGGCGATATCAATGACAACCACAAAGTTGATTATTTTGGCATGCCAATTGATACTATTTATTGGGGTATCTTATTTAAGGATAGCAATGAATCAAAATTTGAAACTATTGCAATATTTAACGCAAATGTAAATGAGTATGTAGCATTTGGCCCTTTGTTAAAGGAATCACTCCTCAAATCACAGACGTTTATTCGAAACAATCTCGGAAATTGGACCGAATACATTTATGATGTCGAGTCAGGAAAATTAGTTACAGTTGGAATCCACGACTCTATTCCGGGTAATCTTACATATGCCTTATATGACATTACATTAGATGGTACAGCCGACGCCATAATCCAAGTATCTGAGAATGGAGATAATTATGAAATTGGAAATGCAAGTGATTCAATTTCATTGACCTCATTTGAATCACACTCACTTTCCAATTTACTCAATTCTACATCTAAAATATGTCTGGAGAATTGGGACCAAATGAAAGATGTAATTGATGGCTTTGAAGCAATAGGTAACAGACTACCAAAAGTTATAAAAATGCCAGAACAATGATTGCTATGATGTTTGTTAAATTTGGCCGGAGGTCTAATGACTAGTTTACTGGACGGGCTTGATAATTTGTGCCGTATTTGTGCCAATTCAGTGCAAAAACACCCTAAAAATGGCACAACTATATAAAACCAAATAAAAGGTGGAATTTTAAGAAATACAACGAGTTACAGCATAATTTGAAGCGACTCATAAAGTTATAGAAAACCCTGTATTTCGTATCCCCCCACCTCCACCATTATAACTCATTGTAATACAATAACTTATCCGTCGGACGGGGGCATGGTACCCCCCACCCTTGCATCTGTAAGTCTATATCCCCCAATAACCCCGAATAACTCGACACCATTTTGGTCACGTTTTGGTCACAGCCTTCTTTTAGCCCTATTCTCATCTAGCACCAAGATGGTGTAAGTTTTTATTGTCAAAATGTAAATAATACTTGACATATTGTAAAGAATCATGTATATAATGGCGAGAATGATAATGTAGAACCTAACCGTAGAGAGTTATGAAGACTAATCTTAGAAGATTCAGGTTTGAGCGAGGCGAACTCAGCCAACAGCAACTCGCCGATATGGTCTCGGTGTCACGACAGACCATTGTCTCAATTGAGAAAGGCGACTACGCCCCGTCAGTGAAGCTGGCTTTGCTTCTGGCGGAGACGCTCGAAACTACCGTCGAAGAACTTTTCGTGCTGGAGGAGAAAGACCATGTTTAAGAGAGATCCTATTTTCTGGGGTGCTAGCAGCATCTTCGTTGCTGCGTTGGGGCTATTCGCAGTGACACAGGATCAGTCTTGGCTGACACTTATGATAGCTTCCTATCTCTTGCGCCCAACTCTGGCATCACTCGGAGTCGGTCGGAAGAGAATCGATGAACGTCAAATGACGATTCATTATCGTTCGGGCAATATTGCGTTTGCCGTTATGATGATTGTATGCGTTATTGCGGCCATCAAACTTGTAGCTGAAGACAACCATGCGTATGAACTCTTCGAGATGGCCATTATCACCGGGCTTGCGGCCAAAGCGCTGTTCAACGTGATTCTGGCAAAGGATTTCCAAAAAGCACCATCTAAGATCATAACCTCTGTCGGTCTCCTGATAGCACTATTTGGATTTTTGGAAGGGAGTCCACCATTTCAGGACAAGCTGATGGATGCACTTCCCGGAACCGCACTTGCTGTCGTCGGCCTGCTGTCCGGGAAATACCCAAGGTCGATTGGCATAGTGATCTTTGCCATAACGGCATTTCTTATCACGATGATCTTCAGCAGAGGCCATGACTGGGGATCAATTGGAACGGCGCTTATTGTCGGTGTGCCTCTGGTATTTGCGGCTCTATGCCTTTTCAAGCGGGACAAAATCGACAGCGATTCAGAACCGCAAGGCACAAAGTGACACATTAACTGAATCAGACAAAGAACAGATGGGTCAACGCTAACGACTGGCTGGATAGCCCCCATGTAAGGAGGTCCACCGCCAGCCCTTCTGAAAACCCGAGAGGAGTTCCTTATGAAACGTTTCACTCAATTTCTAATGGATGATCCGCTGCAAAGCTTGCCGGCTCGGCTCTTTGCGGTTGTAGCAATCATCATCGTATGTAGTTGTGTTGCTTTTAGCGGTGATATCCAATCGGATGACGCAGTCGCCAAGGCGTATCAACTGCGGCTGGACGGCAAGGTGGACGAGGCAAAAACTTTGCTTAATGATCACATCACCGCAAACCCCGCAGATGCCGCCGCTTACTATGAACTTGCCAGAATCTATTACTATATGGGTCCCGGAGATATGAAGAATATCCAAAGCGCTATCGAAAATGGTGAGAAGTCAATTCAGAAAGCCGTAGAGCTTGATCCCAGCAATCCTGTCTATCGGTACTTTGACGCCCGAGTAACATTCTTCAAGGCCTATGTGCCTATACAAAGCGATAAGGAACACGCCAAGGAACATGTGGCGGCAGTCTGTCTCGCTTATGAGGCCGTCCTCGAATCGAAACCTGATTACGGTGAACCAATGCTGAATCTTGTTGAGCTATACGGCGGGTTGCCGGAAGAACTGGGCCTGGGCCGGGATACAGCTAAGGCGGCTCAATACGAAGCGAGATTACAGGTCATTGACCCTGTTCTTGCGGGCAAAGGACATTGCATAATGATGCCCGATGACTTTGATCGGATTGCATACTGGAAGGATATGGTAAAGCAACACCCGGGAAATATGCGGGTGCTTGAAGAATTGGGGAAAACATGTCTCCGGGAAGGCAAAACCGATCAGGGCGTGGACTATCTCAAAAAGGTCATGAACGCTGAACCTTCCAATTCAGTTCTCTATCTGGTCATCGCAAATCATCACATCATGAAAATATGGCAGGATGAACAAGCTAAAGGAACCTGTATTCCCCTGGCGATAACGGCCCTCAATGATTTTTTGGAGACTAAACCGATCGCGCCGTTAAAGGCGTACGCCCTCGGTCTGTTGGCCAAACTCAATTACGCTCAAGACAAGAAAGCCGAAGGTGCAAAATACCTTGAGCAAGCCAAAGCGACCGATGCTTATTTCTCCAAGGCTTCTGGTATCCCGTTGGCTGATCTGTTTGTACCGCCGGGAGAGATATCACACAATCACACGTTTCTATATAAGCCATTCTGATCTGTAAGAGCCGGAGGCACTATTCATGGGCACAAGACTTTTGTTATCTCGTGCAAGCATTGCCGTTCTAGTATTGTTGGCAAACGTTTTATCGACGAACACAGAAGCTGGTGAGGTCTCCCAATCTATTCAGGACTTCACCAGCTTAGCCTGGGAGTCAGGCCAACGTGGGAACAAAGAACAGGGAGAAAAATTGGTCAAAGAAGCAGAAGCTCTGGATAAATATTATTCGAAGGCATCCGCAATCCCCGACTCGGATTTATTTGTCAAGCCGGAGGTAGAACCACATAATCACACATATCTTTTTCAACCTTTTTAAATCTTAAAACCCCCGGAATATTACCCGGGGGTATTTTTCTTTTATTACTAAAAATATATTCTCATAAAGCCCCATTAAATTATGTCGATAATTAGAAAAAGTAACAGCATCATAGGATAGTTTTATGAAAGTACTACTTATTGCCTCAACATCGGGTCACTGCTTGGATATCAAGAAATGGCTTGAAGAGTCAGAGATTGATGTCATTACTATACATTCCTGCCGGCAAAGCCGCAAAGTTGTCGAAAATGACGTTGATATTGATCTGATTATCCTTGATGCCTTAGCTGCTGAAGATTATGGACTTAAATTCCTGCGTTGGATTAAAGGGGATCAACGATTAAGAGTTATTCCGATTATTGTTGCCGGTAAGAACTTTACTGAAGAGTTGGTCGAACAGTATCTTCAGTTGGGAACCGATGATATCCTTCTTCTGCCCAATTCCAAAACAACCATTGACGCCAAAATTGCCAAATATGAATCACATGGCCGCCCTACTATTTTATTGGTCGATGATGAACCGGGGATCCTTGATATTCTATCAGAATTCCTGCGCCTGAATCGATATCAATGCCTGAAAGCAACCTCAGCCGAAGAGGCATTGACCCTATTGAAGGAAAAATCGATTGATGCTGTTGTTACCGATATCTTGCTTCCCGGTAAAACCGGAATCGATTTAATGGAAATTACAAAAAAAGATAATCCCTATATGCCGGTTATATTGATTACCGGTTTCTCAGGTAAATTTACTCCCAAAGATGCTATCAACATGGGAGCCGATGGTTTCTTCTCCAAGCCTTTTAACAATATCGAGTTATCATATAAGCTGCGATTGATCCTCTCACAAAAAAGAGGACATCATACGGCTACGGTAAAATAACAATATTCTAATTATTCAAACGCAGTTTGTTTGATCGTTGACGTAGGGGTTGAAGACCTATATATTCCTCTCTTCAAAATTTATAAGGAGGAATAGTGGAAGCGACCTACAAACAGCCCAAAGTCACCCCCGAAATGGTAGAAGCCCATGGACTCAATCCCGAAGAATACGAAAAAATAAAAGAGATCCTAAAGCGGGAACCAAATTACACCGAACTGGGCATCTTCTCGGTTATGTGGTCGGAACACTGCTCCTATAAAAACTCAATCGGCCTGCTAAAAACTCTCCCCCGCACCGGCAAAAATTTGCTGGCTGAAGCCGGCGAAGAAAATGCCGGAGCGGTTGATATCGGCGGTGGTCTTGCGGTTGTTTTTAAAATCGAATCCCATAATCATCCCTCAGCGGTTGAACCCTACCAGGGGGCAGCAACCGGAGTCGGCGGTATTCTTCGGGATATTTTCACCATGGGAGCCCGCCCAATCGCCAGTTTGAATTCGCTGCGCTTTGGTTCTCCGGAGAATCCAAGAGTCCGTTATCTGGTTGATGGAGTGGTGCGTGGAATCGGCGATTATGGCAATTCATTTGGTGTCCCCACTGTCGCCGGCGAAGTCTATTTTGATGAAGCTTACACCGGAAATCCTCTCATAAATGCTATGGCGGTTGGTCTGGTTAAATCTGATGGTATCGTTTCGGCTACTGCCAAAGGTGAAGGCAACCCGGTTATGATTGTTGGTTCCACAACTGGACGAGACGGCATTCATGGGGCTACTTTTGCCTCGGTGGAACTTAGTGAAAAATCTGAAAGCCAGCGTTCCTCGGTGCAGGTGGGCGATCCCTTTACGGAAAAATTACTGGTCGAAGCCACTCTGGAAATTATTGCTGAAGATCTGGTGGTGGGCATTCAGGATATGGGAGCCGCCGGAATTACCTGTTCCTGCACTGAGATGTCGGCCAAAGGTGAATGTGGAATTGAAATTGACATCGAAAAAGTTCCAGTGCGTGAACCGGGTATGATTCCTTATGAAACTCTTCTCTCCGAATCGCAGGAAAGAATGCTGGTTTGTGTCAAAAAAGGGAAAGAAGAGGATGTCCGCCGGGTCTTTGATAAATGGGGTCTGGATTCAACGATTATCGGCCAGGTTACAGATGATGGTCTGTTTACAGTTAAATTAAACGGTGAGGTTGTCGCGCAAATTCCCTCCGAGGTTTTAGTCTTAGGGGGTGGAGCACCGGTTTATAAAAGAGAGACCAAACGCCCTGGCTATATGGATGAAATTTCCAAATTGAATTTGAATGATTACACTTTAGATAAAAACTGGAATGATGTTCTCCTGAAAATGTTAGCCGCCCCGAATATCTGCAACAAAGCCTGGGTCTTTGATCAATATGATTCGATGGTTCGTACCAACACTGCGGTCGGTCCCGGTTCGGATGCGGCTGTTCTTCGTATTCGCAAAACCAACAAAGCCCTGGCGATGGTCACCGACTGCAATGGCCGTTATTGTTATATCAATCCTCGCCTCGGTGCTCAGAGTGCAGTTGCCGAATCGGCCCGGAATATTGTCTGCTCCGGTGGCAAGCCTTTAGCGGTTACAAATTGTCTTAATTTTGGCAATCCTTATAAACCTGAAATCTATTTTGGTTTCTCGGAAGCGGTTGCCGGGATGGGTGAGGCTTGCCGGGTATTCGATACGCCGGTAACCGGAGGAAATGTATCATTCTACAACGAAGATCCCCAACGAGCAGTCTTCCCTACTCCAACAATCGGCATGGTAGGGCTGGTTGAAGATATCAATCATATCACAACTCAATGGTTCAAAAACGATGGTGACGTCATTCTATTGATTGGAAAAAATGAAGAACATCTCGGAGCATCGGAGTATCTGCATACGATATATAATATTAATAAAGGAGCTGTCCCTCCTCTTGATCTGAATAATGAAAAATTAATGCAGGACAGCCTATTGGCTGTTATACAGTCAGGATTAGTATGCTCAGCACACGACGTGAGTGATGGCGGTCTGGCTGTTTCACTGGCAGAGTGTTCAATCTCCAACAAAGAAGCACCCATTGGTGCATCTATTAAAATAGATGATAGCATCAGAACCGATTGTCTATTATTTGGTGAAACGCAGTCACGGGTTATTGTAAGCTGTTCACCTGAAAATGTAGCAAAGATTCAGGATCAGTTCAACAAAGCAGGTATAGCCTGCAATCAGATCGGCACAGTTGGCGGAGAGAGCTTCATAATTAATAGTCTAATTGATTTGCCATTGGCAGATTTATCTCACGCCTTCTTTGACGCTATGCCGGAGTTTATGGATAGGGTGAAGTAATACTAACTCAAAGGATTTTGATCCCATAGCAAGCTATGGGGTACCCAGCCACGTAGGGCAGAACCATTTTCTATTTATCGGTTCTGCCATAATCTAATTGTTAACCAAACTCACCTTCAATATCTAAATCTTCCGGGATTGTTATTACTCTTTGTATTTCTACTCATACGTAATAATATATCTTAATTTGTCTATTTACAAATAGCCACGTAGGGCAGAACCATTTTCTATTTATCGGTTCTGCCATAATCTAATTGTTAACCAAACTCACCTTCAATACCTA
>JBDRQG010000074.1:0-4502 GCA_043826475.1 bacterium | reverse complement strand
AATAGAGAAAATAATCTCATGGAATTTTGATACCTAAAAACCGGTACAATTTGAATAGTATAAAATAGGCATGATTACTCATGCCTATTTTATCAAATGTGTCACGTGCCGAGATTATTTCATTACTACGCACCTTTTCACATTAGTAAAATCACCAGCTGTGATTCTATACAGGTACATTCCGGTGCCAACTTCCGATGCATTCCAGTTTACTTGATAGTAACCAGTAGGTTGTGATTTGGAAACTAAAGTCTCAACCAACTGCCCCCGAAGGTTGAAAATGGAAATAATCACATGTGATTCTTCTGGTAACTGATAATTTATCGTTGTTACCGGGTTAAAGGGATTCGGGTAGTTTTGGGAGATTCCGAAATCTGTTGGAATATTTCTTTCTCCGTCAATCGCTACTGCAATCGTCTTGGTGATTTCAAACGTTGTAATATCCTGATAATTAAATTGGTACGTAGTGTTATCTTTCATATCAATAGTCGTATTTGTAACCGGATCGTATAAATAAAGGCAAAAATAATCCGGAAAATTATTAAGATTCCAGGATACCTCAACATTACCATTCATTGACGAACTAACAGTATATTCCCAAATTTCATAATTGTCTTTTAGTTCCCTGATGTCTTTATCATACTTCGGGCCTAACTTCGTCCAATCATCATGCTGAAAATAGCCGGTCAGATATTTTCCTGATGGTGAATTTGGTGGTTCGGGATAATCAAACCCGGCATCGAATTCATCACTGGCAACCGGACTCATTCCTAATGTATTAGACTGATCTGTGCCCCAACTTGAAGATAACTCCAAGTCAACATTCCATGCACTTTCAAATGATTGTTCATAACTACTTATGTAGGATTTTGTAGCAACAAACGATTCGATAATCATGGTTACATTATCGGTTAATGAATATAACCAGCCACCTTCCCAAACTCCAAGCGTATCTGTTGAATAATAAAGACCATCATCCTGAGGGCCATTATACCAATGATGCACTGCATCAGATATCCAGTTATTGAGAACTGCATCTGAAAATGACAATGTTGTACTGGATTTTGTAAATGTGAGGTTGTTTTTACTGATTACATGTGTAAAAGGATTTGATATTAAATTATTTCCGTTTCGTAACTGGACTGATACATCTGTACTAATACTATCTCCCAGATAATCAACTGTTTCAGTAGATAATAATCCCAACCAGTACCCCATACCAGCCTCAAAAACATCGGTTTCCTGATATCCTGATGTCCCGTTATATTTATATAGGTATCCATGATCATTCAGGTCATCACCTATAATTTTAGCATAGGAATTCTCTATGGGTTTCAATGGAAGACCAATCAAGTTCCAGCCTGAATTGAATGTCCAATGGGTTTCCTTTACAGGATAAAGTCTTCCTACGATAATTTGATACTTATACTCACCCGTAACTGTAGGCGTGAATGTCACACTATTAACAGTGTTATTAAATTGTGTAATTGCACCAGATGCAATATCAAGAAGATAAATTCCTATATCCCAATTTATTCCACTTAGATTGGATAATTTAATAGTATGAACTTCCCCGACTTGATCTGTAAAAACTGAAACGTTCCATATCTGCTTTTGATATAATAGATCAGCTGGATAGCGAATATCTGTACTTAATCGGTTAATAGGTGAATTCCAGTCATCATGCATAAAACATAACTGCAAATAATTGCTTGCTGACGGCGGAGGTTCCGGAGTATCAATGTACGGATCAAAATCATCAGTTGCCGAGTACGCAGTACCCATATTATTCATAATATCTGTTAATAAGGAAGTTCTTATTTCGACATTTAATCCCCATTCTTCTACAAATATTGGAGAACCAGTCCATTTATCCAATGTATTCAGATAAAAATCAACAGTGTAAACAGTGTTTACGTCGGTGAAAAAACCACCACGAGGTCCATTGACGCCACCAGGCAGGTGATATCCCCAAGGTGCATTACCATATTCATCATCAACCGGAATACCAAATGATTCAATTAATTCACCATTGACTGGATCCATAATCCACCATTTACTCCCAAGAGGTCCAGCCCAGGATTGCCTTAACGAACCGACAAGCAAATTTCCATCTGGTGTCCAATCCAATGAGCTTGACCACAATTTTACGTCATAATATGTCGTTGTGTCAGTTTCGTACACTTCGAGATTTCCAATCGTATCAACTGGTGAAAAAGTCTGAAACTCTGGATCATGAGACTGCCATACCATTACACCATTACCACTCCAGATCGTACCATTGTAAAGTCTGGTCATATTGTTTTCGGTTTTGACTGCCAGCGACCGTGTAATCTGAGTGGTAATATCAACGGCGTTTCCGATTAGGCCCAGTGTTTCATCCAGCATGTAGATAGGACGGTTAGCCGGGACAACGTAACCGACATAGATAAATCCATTAGCAGGATCCTGCACAGCTTCAGTTAACGAACCTAAGGATTGAGGTATGAACCGAGCAATACCGGCGCCTGTTTGATAGTTAATTAGGTATATAGTCGAAAATGCAGTATACAGTACGTTTCCATCCATATCCAGAGAAAGTCCCTTACCACTACCATTGGCATAAGATTCCGCATACAGGGTGTCATTAAAACCACCTGGAAATTCCAATATCGTAATTGGAGAAAAAGGTGCTGGAGTTCCATCTGGATTGAAACAAAAAAGTGGTTTATAATGGCACGTGTCATTTTCTTCATAACGACTTGTACCTATGAACTCTACTTCACCCTGTTTATTTGGTCCATACCCACCATGCATTGCGACCCAAATTCTTCCATTTGGATCAACGACAATCCCATGCGGCTCTTTGCTTCTAAACCATTTTCCTGATAAAGAGCCGTATCCACCTGTCAAAGCAGAATCTTCATTAGCAAAATTCAACACTGTTTCGGCATGATACCATTCCGCCTGGATAGTTGTTACAAAAAGAAGAATGAAGAATAGAAATACATATGAATTTTTCATCGTTTCCTCCTTTACATAGGTGATGATAAAAAGTTATCTATTTGCTTACCATTGAGGTAATAATTTGAAGATATACCGAGGCATTTTCCGCAGATCAATATTTCCTCCTTTAATCTGCAATTTCTTATCTGTCAAATTTGGAACTGTAAAAACCGGGCGGTTGATCCAATTCCGATTGCCCCTTTACGTAAATCAATTATAGAAAATATTTTAATTAGATGCAACACAAATATTATTCGCTGAAATAAAACTGTTATAGCCTCTCACTTTTAATAAGTATTTGTAATTACTGAAAATAATAGTCGTTATTAGTCGATATAGATTCGAGGTACACGCTGTGTTATGGCGCAGCACAGTTCATAGGAAATTGTACCAATTCGGTGTGCAACTTTTGTGGCTTGAAGACTTCCCTGCTTCGTATCGCCCCAGAAAATGACTTCATCACCAACTTTTACCGGATCGTCCCCAACATCAATCATTATCTGGTCCATGGTGACTGTTCCAACCAGCGGATACAATTTTCCGTTAATCAGCACATCAGCATTGTTGGTCATTGCCCTGTGGATGCCGTCAGCGTAACCGATCGGCAATACGGCGACAGATGTTTCCTTATCCGTGATAAATTTGCGGCCATAACTTACCGAACTCCCTGCGGCCAATCGACGTACAAGGCCCACATGGGTTTTAAGTGTCATCACCTGCTTCAATGGAATTGATTTGGAAGTTACAGTGCTTGGATAGTGACCATAAAGAGAAATCCCAGCCCGAACCATGTCAAACTTGGCATCCGGTAAATCGAGAATGGCGCCACTATTTGCCGCGTGAATTTTAGGTTTGTACGGAAGATGCTCAACAAGTCCATCTGTGATTTCGTAAAACCGTTGCAGTTGTAATTCTGCATAACCTTTATTTCGTTCATCGGAAGTCGCAAAATGGGTATAAATTCCCTCAAGTTTAATTTGCTCGATATTGATTATTTTAATGATTGCAGCGCGGGCTTTATCAAACGGAATACCCACCCTGCCCATACCGGTGTCGATATTCAAATGGACTTTCACGAAAATTGAATTTCGAATTGCATTATCCCTGATAGTATCGATATCTGCTGAATCCGTAATCGAAACCTGAATATCATTCTTCACAGCCGCATCAATTTCATCGGGGAATAAACTTCCGAATATTAAGATGTTTTCTTCTATTCCGGCATTTCTCAATTCCAGGGCTTCGGCTAACCGGGCCACAGCAAAATAAGTGACGCCTTCTTTGACAAGACGTTTAGTTACTTCAATGGCACCATGCCCGTAAGCATCGGCCTTAACGACACACATCACTTCAGCCGGAGAGACCTTTTTCAGGATTTCATTCAGGTTATGAACAAGATGGTCAAGATGGATTTCTGCGATTGTATATGGCTTATTGGATACTGGATACTGGATGCTGGATGTTGGATGTTTCATTTATTTTTTTCCTAATCAATCCCCCTTTGAAGGGGGAAACAG
>JBDRQG010000073.1:0-10782 GCA_043826475.1 bacterium | reverse complement strand
CAAAATAAAACAGCATATGATTATTATCATAAAAAACCTCCCCAAAACAGCGGAACACAAGATCTCAATCTAAAAGCAATAACCATAACCAAACTGAGTAACCTCATTGAAATATTAGCTTAAATCCTAAAAAAACCAACATAACCTGGCTTAAAGTGGAATATATTCATTCCTCTAACTGACCAATACTCCGACCTCAGACATGTAAACCAAAGAGACTAAACATCTTCCATCCATAACCGATAATTATCCAAATTTGTAAAAATGTTGTAAAAGAGTACATTTTTTTCAAACAGTCTGTTGACATCGGGAAAAAATATTATATACTTGTGGGCTGTTTTATAGTTATTGGACAAATGTTTAAGGTTGGTGAATGAAAACATATATACCTCAAGTTGACCCTCACAATAAAAAGTGGTGGGTGCTGGATTTAGATGGAGTTATTTTAGGACGAGCTGCAATTAAAGTTGCCGATGTTCTGCGCGGAAAAGACAAACCGATCTTTACTCCTCATCTTGATACCGGTGATCATGTTGTTGTTGTTAATGCCCGTAATGTAAAAGTTACCGGTACTTTAAAACCCCTGCAGATGAAGTATTATCATTACTCCGGCTACCCGGGTGGTTTAAGAGAGACAACATTTGAAAAAATGCTACTGAAAAAGCCGGAAGAGGTTTTTCGTCTGGCAGTAAGAAGAATGCTTCCCAAAAATAAACTGGGAAGGAAGATGATTAAGAAGCTTCACGTGTATGCCGATACCCGGCATCCTCACAAAGCACAGAAACCAGAAGTATTAAGTCTTAGGTAATAGAAAAGTATATGCAACAAGAAAATTACTCAGCTACCGGACGTCGTAAATCATCAGTTGCCCGAGTCATGATGACCAGAGGCGGCAAGGATTTTATGATTAACAATCTCGAGTGCAAAAAATATTTGACTCGCGATCCACTGGTAGCCCATGCTCAGGAACCGCTGCTTGCAACCGAAATGCTTGACAAAGTTTCCATAAAATGCAAAACGACCGGTGGCGGTCTTTCCGGACAGGCAGGCGCCGTCCGTTTAGCCGTAGCTCGTGCATTATTGAAATTCAATCCTGAATTTCGCGCTACACTGCGTAAAGGGGGTTTTCTAACCCGCGACCCGCGTGAAGTGGAACGGAAAAAATATGGTCAGCCCAAGGCTCGCAAACGGTTCCAATACTCCAAACGTTAATCTGGAGTACATAAGATAGTAATCCCTTTTTATTAAAGGGAAATAAGCAGTTTCGATCGACCGGATCAGTGGTCCCGACTTTCCACAGGGTCTGATCCGGGTTGAAGTCGAAACGAAGTTTAACCAATTACGCTAAAGGATTCTCATGGTTGATCCCCAGGTAAAAGATTTATTGGAAGCAGGGGTCCATTTCGGTCATCAGACACGACGCTGGAACCCTAAAATGAAGCCGTTCATATTTGCGGCTCGCAATGGTATTTATATCATTGATCTTCAGAAAACTCTTAATGCTCTTATTCAGGCAAAGAAAAAAGTTAAAGAAACTGTTGAAAGAGGACGTTCGATCCTTTTTGTCGGTACCAAAAAACAAGCCAAAGCCGTCATTAAAGACGAAGCTCTTCGCTGCGGCGGATACTATGTTACTGAGCGCTGGTTGGGCGGTATGCTGACCAATTTCAACACGATTAAAAACTCGATCAAAAAACTAAAAGATGTCGAAAAAATGCGTATTGACGGAACTCTTGAGAAATTTACAAAAAAAGAGAGAGCCACTATTGAAAACGACGCTGAAAAGCTGCAAAAAGTTTTGGGTGGTATTAAAGAAATGATCCACCTTCCTGGATTGATAATTGTTGTTGATGCTCATAAAGAACAGATTGCCGTGGCTGAAGCATCCCGACTGGGAATACCGATTATAGGAATACTTGATACTAATGCTGACCCTGATTTGATCGATTTCCCTATTGCAGCTAATGACGATGCCATTAAATCAATTCGTGTTTTAATCAGATCCCTGGTTGAATCTGCTTTGGAAGCTAAAAACGCGATTCCACAAAATTTTGAAGAGACCCCTATGGTTGAGACTCAGAACGAACAAGGACAAAGACCGCATCGCCCAACTGATCAAAGGCCTTATAATCCGCGGCCAAATAATCCACGGCCAAATAATCCGCGGCCAAATAATCCGAGGCCAAATAATCCCCAACCTAATAATCCTCAACAAAACCAGGAATAGACAAGAAAGGCTTATTAAATGTCGATAAATGCAGCACAAGTAAAAGAACTCCGGGAAAAAACCGGTGCCGGGATGATGGATTGCAAAAAGGCTCTGGTTGAAGCTGGTGGAGATGTTGAAAAAGCTATCACCTACCTTCGTGAACAAGGTATATCCAAAGCTGCTAAAAAAGAGGGACGTACTACCGCCGAAGGCGTGATAGCAACCTATGTCCATACCGGCGATAAGCTGGCTGTTATGGTTGAAATAAATTGTGAAACCGATTTTGTTGCCAGAACTGACAACTTCAAATCATTTGCCAAAGATCTGGCTATGCATATTGCCGCCTCTTCCCCGCTTTGCGTAAGCCGCGATGAACTCGATCAGGCAACAATTGAAAAGGAACGCGAAGTATATCGCCAGCTGGCTCTCAATGAAGGCAAGCCTGAAAAAATTGTCGATAAAATTGTTGACGGTAAAATAGATAAATTTTATGGCGAAGTTGTTCTTATGGAGCAGCCGTTTGTTAAAGACAGCGAAAAAACTGTCGAGGATGTCGTAAAAGGAACTATTGCTGCTCTTGGTGAAAATATCAAGGTGGCAAGGTTCATTCGTTATCGTTTGGGTGAATAATTATGGATTCCGAGGACAATAGTCCGAAGTACAAGCGAGTCCTTATTAAGATTTCCGGTGAGGCTCTTATGGGTCCCAAAGAATTTGGGATCCATACCCCCACCGTAAACTCTATCTGTAATGAAATAAAAGCCGTAAAAGAATTAGGCACCGAGCTTGCCATTGTGGTCGGCGGCGGTAATATTTTCCGTGGACTGGACGCTTCCGGCCGGGGAATGGACCGCGTTACCGGTGATAATATGGGTATGCTCGCGACAGTTATTAATTCTCTGGCTGTAATGGATACGCTGGAGCAGATGGGTATTTTTACAAGAGTAATGTCAGCAATTAAGCTTGAAGATTTCGCCGAGCCATATATCCGCAGAAGAGCTGTCCGTCATATGGAAAAAGGCCGTTTGGTTGTTTTTGCCGCCGGAATCGGTAACCCCTATTTTAGTACCGACACCGCTGCCTCTTTACGGGCCATGGAAGTTGGAGCCGAAGTGCTAATCAAAGCGACTAATGTCGATGGCGTATATTCCGCTGATCCAAAAAAGGATTCCAAAGCAGAATTTTTTTCCAAAATGACTTATATGGATGTCCTGACAAAAGAACTCAAGGTAATTGATTCCACTGCTATTTCTTTGTTAAAAGATAATAATATTCCTTTACGAATCGTAGCCCTGAATAAAGAGGGGAATCTTAAGCGGGTAGTTATGGGGGAAAATATCGGCACTTTGATAACAGCCACTTAGTTAAATGTGAATTTTAATATAGAGAGGTGTTAGCATGCTGGACAAATTATACAAAGATACCAAAGACCGTATGCAGAAAACACTGGATGTGGTCAAAAAAGAGTTTGGTACTATTCGCACCGGAAAAGCTACCCCCCACCTGCTTGATACAGTTATGGTGGAAGCCTACGGGGCATCGATGCCGCTGAATCAGGTAGCAACGGTCAACACTCCCGAACCGCGACTGTTAGTTGTGCAGGCCTTTGACAAATCAACGGTCGGTAATATCGTCAAAGGAATTCAAGCCGCCGATCTGGGATTGAATCCTCAACCGGACGGACAGATTATCCGCGTCCCTATCCCTGCTCTTAACGAAGAAAGACGCCAGGCATTGGTTAAACAATGCAAGCATATTGCCGAGGAAGGCCGGGTGGCTTTAAGGAATATTCGGCGCGATGCCAACGATGATGCCAAAAAATTAGAGAAGAGCAAAGAAATTTCTGAGGATCTGCATCTTGACGCTCTCGATGAAATCCAGAAATTTACCGATGAACATATCAAGGAAATCGACAAACTCCTGGATAAAAAAGAAAAAGAAGTGATGGAAGTTTAAATAAAATTTTCTGCAATAAAAAACCCGCATCGACGATGCGGGTTTTTTTGTGATCATTTTTTAGGTTAGCCCGGGTAGTTGCCTTCGACGTACTGTTTCAAATAGCGGTTTTCGATTTTTATGCTGTGCATCTGGGTTTTTACGATATCACCGATTGAAATCAAGCCGATCAGTTTATCTTTTTCAACAACCGGGATATGGCGTATTCGATTCTGGGTCATGACACCGGAGATATAACTGATGTCGTCATCGGGAAGGCCGACAATGAGATCCCTGGACATCAGGGCATCAACCTTTGTCGAGGCAAAGCCCTGCTGGTCTTCAAAGACGGCTTTAAAAATATCCTTATCGCTTATAATACCAATGAGATTATTATCAGTATCCAATACCGGCAGGCAACTGATTTTGTTGGTAATCAACACTTCCATGGCTCGGTGAATGGTTTCATCAGGATTGGTCGTTATAACCTTGATATTTTTTTCCCGGAGGATATCGCTTACTTTCATATACTTTCTCCCGATTTAAATTTTATTGGCACATAAATAAATTAAGATCAATCTGATGGAAACTATTGCATCACTAATTAATTATTATATATTATTCCTATTATGATTAACAATAAACCGGCCTATAAGATCCTGATAATTTTCATTTTATTAACATTATACGCATCAATCCCAGCCAAAGATGAAGAAAAGTCGACCGATCCGGTACTCGATTTTTATCTGCAAAAGGCAAGAACTGCATATAACAGCTTAAATCCCGATGAAAACGGGGCAGCTTATTCTTTTATCGCCCGTTCTTACCAGAGTGAACTTAAGCGGAACGGAATTATCGATTTGATCGATTCATCGATTGTGAAATATTATTTTAGCTTCGGAAATCTGGATTCTCATAAAGTTGATGTTTCCACCGGCAAAGGACTGGATTCTCTTGATTTTTCTTATCCCAACTTTTTTGTAAAAGATTATGACTTCAATTTTTTTCCTCATGATATCGGGGGGGAAAATATTTCTATCGGAATAGACAGTGATACGGTCAAAAACCTTGTCCCGGTCGGGATCGCTGTTATTGATCGTCAAAAATATGTACTCAAGCGCTTATATCTTTATTATCCAGATAACGACAGGTATAAAAGGTATTCCAAAGTAATCAGTTTAAAAGAACATGAAGGGGTTGTCTTTCCTGATTCCATAAATGTAACTTTTTCAAAAATGGGTATTTTTTCAGCTGCTCATTTTCGCCTTTTGACTGTGATAGACAGCTTCACCGTAACCCACTAATTTTCTTTTCTAAAAAGAGATGAAATAATAATAAGGCTTGCCATCTTATGCCGGCCATTATACTTTCGTCTGGTATGACACCCAAAGCTGAAAAATTAGCAGCAGAGATTATGAGCCAGCCTGACCGGGTTCCGGCTCATGTTGCTATAATCATGGATGGCAACGGCCGCTGGGCCGCCAAGCAGAATAAACCGCGTACCTTCGGTCATGAAGCTGGAGTTAAAGCGGTAAGAGATGTGGTTAAGGCGGCTGGTGAAATTGGGATAAAATATCTTACCCTCTATACCTTTTCGTCGGAAAACTGGAAACGTCCCAAATCGGAAGTTGCGGCACTGATGTCCCTTCTTTCCCGAACGACTCGCAAAGAACTCAATGAGCTTATAAAAAATGACGTAAAACTCATAACGGTTGGAAGAATAAATGCTTTGTCTGCCAGTCGACGGAAAGTTCTCAACGATGCGGTTCAAAGAACCCGGAATAATAAAGGCCTGGTTTTAATATTAGCCTTAAATTACGGCGGGCGGACCGAAATTATCGATGCGGTTAAAGCTATCGCCAATTCTGCCCGAAGCGGTATTCTTGAAATAAGTGATATTAACGAAGAACTATTTTCCAATTTTTTATATACAGCTAATATTCCCGACCCGGATTTGCTGATACGCACTTCAGGTGAGATGAGAATATCCAATTTCTTGCTGTGGCAAACCAGTTATACCGAACTGCTTATTATCGATACCTTATGGCCCGATTTTGGACGTGAAGATCTTTTTGAAAGTGTTTTGAATTACCAAAAAAGAGAACGCCGTTTCGGTAAAATCGGAAAGAAAAAAACAGAATGACCAAAAACCTTATTTCCAGATTAATCGTTGCGGCAATTGCTATTCCCATTATTCTCTGGATATGCTATCAGGGCGGGGGCTGGTTGTTTGGGTTGCTCCTGGTGAGCCTTGTCGTTGGTGCGATTGAATTTCTTACCAATGAAAAATTCGGCTGGGATAACCCCTTCTTATGGATTACAACTTTAGTAATTGCCTATATTTATTTTCTTTTGTCGGGCTATAATATTGCTATCCTGAAATCATTAACTGCTGATTTTGAGTTATCGAATATCGATCTTTCATTGATTGTCCTGGTGATATTTTTTCTATTATCAGCCATGATTCATGCTATCGGTAAACAGACCCCCAAACAATTATTTAGTAGCCACTCCCGCCTGTTCTGGGGAGTAACTTATCTAAGTTTTACTTATCCGACCGTTTTTTTGATCGGACAAGGGATTGGGGATTACAACGGGGGTGATTCTTTGATGTTTCTTTTCGGGCTTTTATGGGTAGGAGATACGGCGGCAATGGGAATCGGCTCCTGGATTGGCAAACATAAACTAGCCCCATCGGTCTCCCCCAATAAAACCATTGAAGGATTTATTGGCGGAATTGTCGGAGCAATAGCAATCGGAATTTTAATGTATTTCTGGAAATTCAGTAATATGGATTTTATCCAAATTATAGCGTTATCAATCGGCTGTTCTGTATTTGGTCAAGTGGGTGATCTGGTGGAATCGATGTGGAAACGATCGATCGGGATAAAAGATTCCTCGGCCATTATTCCGGGGCATGGCGGAGTATTGGATCGTTTTGATTCCTTACTTTTTGCTGCACCGTTTATGTATTTTTACTTGAATCTTCTCTGATTATTTTGGTTTATTATGTTATGATGCTAAGAAATAATGTTAAGTCTAAAACTATAAACTGGTTAATACTATTTTCTGTCGTAGTAATACTTCTGGCTCTTGTCAATATTATTAACCATACTACGCACTGCGATAAAGACATTGATCATTGCAATATCTGCCTCTTCTCTTTATTGTTATTTACGGCGATATTTATTATTATCTCTTATTATATCACGTTAATATATTTTTCTTTTTATTTAATAAAAGTAAATTTATTCGATTCTATTTGTAATACTTTCATCATAAGAGGCCCTCCACAGCCTAACTCCTGATCTTTTAAGTTTCATACAAAATTAAATAACAAAATCGGATTTTCCGGTTACTTCAAAGGAGTAGTCTGTGAGATTATTATTTCTTTTATTGTTTTGCATTACAATAATAACCGGGTTTAGTGCATCTGCACAAACAACATTAAACCCGGATATATCCCTGGTGGGAGATTTCCAAATTTTCAGCCACAATGACAAAAGTATTCCTGATGAAAAAGAAAAATTAAATTTATCTGATCCTGAAATTGAATTAAATATTAATGGCTATTTAAACCCCTATGCCCGGGCTGATGCCGTTATTGCCTGGCATGGCGACCACAATGCCGAGATTGAGGAGGCTTATGCAACTTTCCTCCAAGGCTTGCCCTTGAACATCAATCTTCGAGCCGGTAAATATCTCCTGGAATTTGGCCGTCTCAATACTGTTCATCCTCACGCATATTCGTTTATAAAACGCCCTCTCCCCCATGCGATGTTTTTTGGAGAAGAGGGACTGTCCGATATGGCTATAAGAGCTTCAATTTCAATTCCTACCGGTGAAGCTTTTACCGAACTTATGGGAGGAATTTTAAAAGGGGATGCTCTGACTCCGCATGTCCATGAAGAAGAGGAGACGACTGAGACTACCGAACCAAAAAGAGATTTAGGTTTCTTTGGCCGTTTGACATCTTCGTTTGCCGTTTCAGAAGCGGCTGAATTAGCTATGGGCGGATCTGTAATCAATACTGTTTATGGATTTGGCGAGGATGAAGAAAACCCTGCCCAACTGCGGTCATGGCTTATAGGAGGGGATGTTAAATATAAATATAAACCATCAAGATATACTTCACTACAGATTGAAGCCGAAGGAATCATGCGTCAGAATGAGATGGATGAAGAAGGCGAGGATCTTAAATCATATGGCGCTTACGGCTATATCGATTATCGTTTTAAGCAAAAGTATAATCTCGGTGCAATTTATGAATGGGTCAGATCAAAAGAGGCTCATCATCATGAAGGGGAAGAAGAACATGAAATCCATCAACAGGAGACAAAACGCCTGGGATTGTTTGTTGGTTTTGCCCCCGTTGAGGAAACCAGTTTGATAAGGTTAGCCGGACACTTAACTGATCCTGAAGATAGCGATAGCTTCTGGGAAGCTACTCTTCAACTGGTAATTAGCCTTGGCCCCCATAAACCACATAATTTTTAAGGTGTAATAATGAAATTAATCATTTCTTTTACAATAGTCTTGCTGATGTTGACATCATCAGCCTATACACAGATTAAGGTTATCACCTCAACCTCTGATCTTGCCTATTTTGCCGAAAAAATTGGCGGAGATAATGTGGAGGTTCAAGCTATTGCCTCGCCAAAATCCGATATCCATTTTATCGAAACAAGACCAAGCTACATGGCGAAAGTTGCTAAGGCTGATATTGTCCTCAAAGTAGGTTTAGAACTTGATAAGTGGATGGATCTAATAATAGACGGTTCACGAAACGGAAATCTGACACAAGTGGATTGTTCTAAATACATTAAACCGCTGGGAGTTCCGACTTTCAAAGCGGATGCCCGTTATGGTGATATTCATCCCAATGGCAACCCGCATTACTGGATCGGACCACAAAATGTCGAGGCAATCGTTAAGGCGATTTATGAAGGATTGATTTCGGTCGATCCTGAACATCTCGAAGATTATAAAACAAATATGGAAAATACACTGAACGATATAAATAAATCACTGGCAGCCCTTCAACCTAAAATTGATGAATTAAAAAACAAAGAAGTAGTTTATTACCACGATTCATGGCCTTATTTCGATGAATATACCAGTATCGTAGCGGCTGGTTTTATCGAACCCTACCCCGGTGTAGCCCCCTCACCAACTCATGTCAAAGACCTGATTGAGTTAATTAAAAAGAGAAATATTAAATTGATTGCAGTTGAACCATATTTTGACAAACGGGTACCGGAAAAGATTGCTGAAGAAACAGGTGCAAAGGTCGTAACAATTTATCCATCGATAGGGGGTAAAGTAGAAAACGAATCATACATTGATTGGCTGGAGGGTAATATCAATACCTTACTGGAGGCTTTGAAGTGAGTGAATATTTTTCATTCCTACTTTGGCCATTTTTAGCCAGCCTGGTATTGGTTGGGATTCATGTCTATTTTGGATTGCATGTAATTAAAAGAGGGATAATCTTTATAGATTTATCCCTCGCCCAGGTGGCGGCTTTTGGAATAACCATGGCTATTCTTTTGGGAAATTCCCCGGATGGTGTTGTATCTTACTTTTTTGCTCTGGGGTTTGCCCTTCTTGGAGGAATAATCTTTACTTTCACAAAAGATATTGAGGGTAAGGTTCCACAAGAAGCGATTATCGGGATTGTCTATGCCGTCAGTTCAGCGGCTGCAATTCTGGCAGTCAGCCATTCCCCCGAAGGATCGGAACATATCCGGTATCTTCTGGTGGGAAGTTTATTGACAGTTTCTCCGGCTGCGGTATTAAAAACAGCTTTAGCTTATTCTGCTGTCGGTCTGTTTCATTGGTTTTATCGAGCCAAATTTATTAACCTGACCTTTGAAAAAGGGAAGAAATTATCATCTCCCAAACTCTGGGATTTCTTCTTTTATACCTCATTTGCAATTGTGGTAACTTCATCAGTTAAAATATGCGGCGTATTATTAGTATTTATATTTCTGGTTGTCCCCTCGGTATTTGCAGCAATTACTACTGATAAAATCGGATTGAGGCTGATTTACGGCTGGATATTCGGGTTTTTAGGTTCAGCTATGGGGATTTTGTTTTCATTCTGGCTGGACACCCCCACCGGCGCCACTATTGTCTGCGCTTTTGGAGTACTTCTGCTGATTGTAGCTATTGTCAGGAAAATGAGAAAATAATTTTATTGTTGTTCCGGTGCCGTAAGCACATTTATACTGTTAAAAGAACTTATAAGCGTGTGATATGGTATGTGTAGATTTATAATAATATTCCTGTCATTTGTTATTCTAATTATATCTTCGGGCTGTACCCCTTATCCCCGCTATAGAACAGGGGGGGCGGAACTCCCTTCGAAAGCGGAACCGCAGCAAATTCAATGGAAAACCAGCGATTATATCAAATTGGGATTGATATTGGAAAATTATTTGGGCAAGCCATATAAAGGAAAATCCGAATATGAAGCAGGGCTTGACTGCTCCCTGTTTGCCATGGAAGTTTATAAAAAATACAACAGAACTCTTCTCCCCCGCACAGTAAAAGAACAAGTCAAGCAGGGGCGGGAAGTGCATCGGAACTTACTGCGCTACGGAGATCTGGTCTTTTTTAAAACCGATAACTATAGT
>JBDRQG010000072.1:0-6627 GCA_043826475.1 bacterium | reverse complement strand
AACATAAGAGTAGAGATTCACATCTCCGCCCTCAAGCCCAATCGGATCAGGGGTCAAATATCTTCCGGTACTCGGATCATAATACCGATTCCAGTTATAGTACAACCCGGTCTCACTATCATAATACTGGCCCGGAAAGCGCAAATTATTAGTTATAGTCTCAATTATAACTTGAGCTTCACCAAAAGGCAAATACGCAGCTTCCCAGACAATAGTCCCTGTATTATTTATCAGCTTCTGTGGAGTGCCAAGATGATCATTGAGAAAATAATAGATGCCAGCCTGTGCGCCATAGACCTTCATTGCTACCGGTTCACTGCCAAGATAGATATATTCTTTTTGTACAACACCATCTGCTGATAATTCAGCTATAAGATTATCCTCTTGGTCATACATGTAATAGGTGGTTGTCAATCCGCCACTTATCTTCTTTACACGTCGTCCAAAACCATCATAAGAAAACTCCGCTAAAACAGTGGTTCCTTCGCTGATTTTTACAAGGCGATTGTTATGATTATAGTCAAATGTCCTCACTCCATCCGAGACGGTATTGCCGTGGTTGTCATAGGTGTATGTTACAGCCTGTTGCCCGCTGCTATAATCGAGCAGGTTCGTTCCTGTATAGATGAAGTAATCTTTGGCTCCTTCTACAATACTTGGTACAGTAAGACCGCTTATCTGCTAGACATTGCCATCAGCATAATATTTATATTGGTAGTCCATCACACTGCCTGATTGAATTCGGTCAGGCTGGTATCGTTGATTGAAAGTTCGGTCAACGGTCAGGACATTTGCACCAAGCACATAATCTTCAATAGGCCCAAAAGGCATGTAGCTGATTGAGCTTATGACATTTTGTCCATCGGCTTGTATTGCTGAAATCTGACCGTTGCTGTTACGCCCGTAAGTAACAATGGTGCCGCTTGGATAGGTAATGGTTCCAATGTCTCCACTTGTTAGGGAATGATTATACTCTATTGATTTTAGTGGTGCGACCTTCCTTTCTTCTTTTTTGAGTTGACCAGTATTATTATAATTATATTGGTAGAGCGTTGTACCGGAAGGACTTTGAAGACTGGTTAGTTTCCCTTTGCCGTATGCGGAAGTGCTTTCGTCATAGACAAATGTAACATCGTCCACAGTATCTGGAAAATCGATATCGATCAATCTGCCCAGAGCATCAAAAGTATAGGTCCCGGTGATGTTATTTGCATCAGAGATATGCATCTGGTTATTAGCAACATCATAAACATAGGTTGTTGTGCCGGAATCAGGGGAAATGATTTTCAACACTCTACCCATGTCGTCATATTCATAAGTTGTTATTTTCTCCGTTGCGTCGGTCACGGTTTCAAGGTTGCCTTGAGAATCATATTTATATACGGTGGTAGGAGAAGGCGTACCCGGCTCAATTATTTGATTAAGACGATTTAATGCGTCGTATTGATAACTGGTAACCCTGTTTAATGGATCTGTCCCTGAACTAATATTGTTCATTTCATCATATAAATATTGCGTCACTCCTCCTCCGGGATAGAGTACCCTCCATAGTTTTCCTGGTTTATCAGGGTTGTTATAGTCATATTGGAGCCATTTTTGGGCTATATCATTAGAGTCAAAGGCATAATCCTCTATGACACTTCCCTGGTCATCATAGCCATAGGCAAGATAGTTACCAAGCATATCGGTGATTTTGTTCAGTCGTCCTGATGTATAGTAGCCATAGACTAACGCTCTATTCCCTGGAGAGGTAACTGATTCAAGGTCACCTGCAAGGTTAAAACTACGGGAGTTTTCTACTCCATTGGAAGAAGTTGACAGCAGTCTGTTTTTGCCGTCATAGGTGTAGGTTATGGTCTGACCATTGACATCAACAACAGTGAGAATATTCCCAGCGTCATCGTAGCTGCTGAAAGTGGTAGTGCCGATGAGCGGCTGTGTAATGCTTGTCAGATTCCCGGTTCCAGGGTCATAAGCATAGGTCGTCGTATCCTGGGTTCCCGCTAAGGGCCCATCAACAGACAGTACCTGCCCTTTCGTATTATAGGTGTAGGTGCTGATTTGCTGGTATGGCACAACCACACCGTTTGCATCTTTGCTATAGCCTTGCTCAATTTTTCTATGAACAAGATTTGTTAATATTTCAGTTTCATTGGCAATGTCATCATAATCATCATCGAAATCCCAGATTGTTTCTTTATTGCCAGTCCCAAGTATTGATTGCTCAACCTCTGTCATTTTCCGGCCGGTCGCCGGATGGTAGGTCGAGGAGATGGTCCGTTGCTCAGGAGTACCGAAAGCAAGGATTACTGTTTGCGGATTGCCATGATCATCATAATTTTCATACTTGCTGATCGTGCCGTTGGCATATTCCTTTTCTGTGACGTTTAACTGGCTATCGTAAGCATAGCGGATGGGCATCTCTCCCATGCAACTTGTACAGTCTCCAGGGCCGGTAACATTGGTAATTTTAGGGAAGTGTACATCGTAATAGGAAATGGTGTTTGTTCGGGTAACACCATAGGCATCAGTAACATCGATGGTGCTGTTTGTTTCCAGATTACTATAGTCAATGGTGACGGTTTTTTCGGGATCTCTGCTGGTACTGCTGATTGCACGATCCTGGGCGTCGTATGTCCATGATGAAATGACCCTACCGAGCGCATCTTTTTTGGCAGTCAGATTATGAATATCATTTGCATCGTTATACTCATAGATAAAGCCTGAGCCATCTGCATAGGTGACGGAGGTCAGGTTGCTGTTTGCGTCGTAACCGTAGGTAACCCAGATACCATCTGGCACTGTTGGCGTGATTGGTCCGGTAATGTAATCAATAAGAAGATCATTATTACTGTCATAAAATGTTAGAACTCTGCCGCTAGACACATCAGTAACAGTTTTGAGCAGGCCTGAGGGATAGTAGGTAATATTCTGGAGGTTGCCAAGGGAGTCTTCCATCCAGAAAAGTTGCCCTTGAGAATTGAAACCATACGTGCTTCCGTCTGTTTTATACCAGGTGTAAGTATTGTCAACTTCAGCTAATATATATGATTTTTCCTTGAAAGCCCCATCCCAACGATTACCAACACCTTGTTTAAAATAATATCCACGGCCTGATGAATCTCCAATGCGGAAATGAGTAACATTGCTCAAATCCAGTTGGGACATGTTGATAGAGTAACTGTTTGACCAGCCATGGCCTAGATTTTCTGAATTGTCTGACTGGCTGTTATAGAAACGCTCAAATTGTATCTTCTTTTGATTAGGAGTTGGCAGAATGAGGTCTGTGACCGCCTCATATTTATTACCGTTCAAGATATTAATCGGGTTTCCCTGAAATTCTGGAGAGCAGGGATCGTCGTCATTGCCGAGGCCTGAATCGTCTGGAATTGATGTGTAGCATTCATAAGTGCATGTTTCATAGTCGATGCTTGCGATGTTGTCAGTTACACCACAGTTAGCAATTGTTTCACTATTTAAGATGGAAGCATCACAGGGACAATGATCAGGAACAGTCCTAGTTGCGCCGATGTTGTTTATTAAATCTTGGTCAGCGTGCCCCCACCATGTCCCGTGAATATGCCATTCTCCGTCATAATATCTACGGTAAATGAAACCGTCATGGTCGACATCACCGAATGTTTTTACTTGCTCCTCAACTTGAGAAGGAGAGAAAATAAAACATTCTGGCGTTAAATTAATACTATAGGAAGGGAGATTTTCACATGCACCCTCTGTTGTATTTATGGTTTGTAAAATTGGTGTACCACCGTCATGATCATACCAATAATGTTCTATTTGTTTCCATTGCCAGTGTGAACATTCAACCGTTTGGGAAAAAGCGGAGCTTGGAAACCAACAAAAAAAGGTACAACACACGGCCAAATAACAAGAAAACTTATATTTCATGAAATTCCTCAAACAAGTCAATTTGGGATATTTTGCTGACAGCGACAATTTTTTTGCCAAAGACAACGTTTCTCTAAATCTCAATTGTAGCAAAAGTTGCTACTGCACCACCAAGTCCTGGCTCACAACACCAACATTTGTACTGGATATGATAGTAGCCCCATCAAGCTCAAAGAGCCATAATTGGCCTGTGCCAGTGTTACGCAGCATGAGATCTCCTTTCCCGTCCCCGCTAAAATCGCCAATTTCCACTATACTCCAGACGAAATTTAGACCGCTTACAGGGACGTTATTTATAATAGTGTTTCCACTCATTTGGTATTGATACAAAGAGCCGTCGACAGTATTCCGTAATAAAATATCAACCCGGCCATCTCCATTAAAATCTGATAATCCGGCGACATCCCAGAGAACAGGATTCACAGTTATAATCGCCGCACTGGAAGTTATAGTAAAACCGTCCATTTGATATAACCACAATTGACCGGTTGCTGTGTAGCGGAGTAAAATGTCTCCTTTTGTATCGGCACCAAAATCTCCAACACCGACCACCTTCCAATCAAGGCTCAATGATCCGGTTACGCTTGCGCTACTTGTGATAATATTGCCGTTCATTTGATATTGCCATAACTGACCAGTTGTTTTGTGACGCAATAAAATGTCAGACATATTGTCTCCATTAAAATCAGTAACTCCTGCAACATCCCATAATGCTGGGTCTAACCCGCCAATGCTGGCACTAGAAATAATAGTTGAGCCATTAAGCTGGTAAAGCCATAATTGACCGGTTACAGTATGCCTAAGCAGAATGTCAGCTTTACCATCTCCACCAAAATCACTTATATCGACTACATCCCATTCCAGATTTAAATTTGTTACAATATCAATTTCTGAAATTGTATTGGTATCCATCTGATATACCAACAACTGACCAGTGGTCTTGTGGCGGAATAAAATATCTGCCATTCCGTCTCCGTTAAAATCACTATTTAATGTATTGGAAGGATTGGAATGCGCTGCAGGGTAAGAAGGAACTAAAACTGACAAATCTTCATCATCGGTATAAAAGTATGAAACGGGGAAAACCTTATCTTCATAAAAAATTTCAACTCTTATATTATAAATATCAATAGTTTCGTGATCATAGTATTCATGTTCCACATATAAATTACTCAGTGAACCATTATAATTTTCCACCTGTTGATCGCTCCAGTAAATCTTTAATCCTTCAACATTTTCGGGAAGAGTGGCTGCCAGCGTGACGGTAAAATCAAATACTGAAGTAAAAAAATCGATTTCTATTTTGGCAGGGGCAACCACTGTAGGACTGACAGAAATTGACTGAGAATCATCAATCAGCACGCCATTTAAATCATTAAAAGAAACAGTTAGTGTAGCTGTATATGTTACGGGGTCACTAGTCCCAGGATCATCGTATTGATAAACCCATGTATTTTCATTGTTCCCCCCTATAAGACTTCCAGGACCGCCAAAATCTTCCATGAACAAGTCGTCACAAATTTTTTCAGCTCCTAACTCAAAACAAGAAGAACCAGAGGCATCGAAAGTCACAACATAGTTTGCATCTGCAGATGGAGTTGCGCTGAGTGATGCGACAGCGCCTGTGTTTTTTGATTCTTTTATTGTTCGGTTTCCTACATTATCATGCCCAAAACTTGTAATATTTTCGTTTTGGATGACAACATCCTGCAACCGCTTGGAGTCATCATAAATATAGGTTGTGGTATCCGCATGAGATGTAATGCTCGATATCTCAAAAATAGTAAAAAAGGAAAGAATCACCGTAAATGCAAAAAATTTCATGGAATGTGGCCCTTGTTGTTAAAAAAATATTAATATAGAAATCTACAATCTGAGATTGCTCAAGCAGATTCTTTCCCGTTTTGGCTTGATACTCTGCCAATAATTGGGATTAAGAAAACAGATTAAAAAACCTTGAGAACAAACTAAGGCCTTGTGCAAAGCAATTGTTATGCCTAACTTTTGTTTTTTTTCATAAATGCTCTTACTGAAGGCTATTACAGAGAAATTGTCGATAGCAGAAAATAGAATACGGGACAGAATTCCTGGGAAAAGGATTCTTTTTCCGAGAAAAAGGAATTGCTTCCTTTGATTATTGAAAGATTATAACGCAATAGGAGATTAACAGGTTTTTATCAGTTCAAAACGCAAGACCTGTTAACCGTCTGTAATTGAACCAGAAAAATGGGAGAGATGGGGGGATGCTCCACGAAAATTATTGGTAAGGTTAAACGACTACGTCAAAGACAAAGACTTCAACCTGGACGCACGCATTTTCCCAATATCTTATGTTGCTGCCTAAAGGTAATTTTGAGGCATGCTGACTTATCGAACACACAAAGATACCTCGGCAAGGTAAATGATACCGAAGCGATCCGATGGATCGAGACACTTTATGGATAATTTTATCAAAAAGGGCGGTGACTCCCTCGTCCTTCTTGGCAACAGTATTTTATTACGTATAGACTGGAAAACCTTGGTTGAGTAGCGTATATGTTAACTTGAGGTGTGTCCTGCCCATCATAACCATAAAAGTAAAAACAGAAAGTTGAGCTTTCTTCTATAAACCTTTTCCCTGATGGAGCCTTGAACCTTATTCTCACTTAATGTGGGTCCGGTGTCATTATTGCGGGCCCATTATCACTTAATGTGGGTCCATTATCGTTTAATGTGGAT
>JBDRQG010000071.1:0-10252 GCA_043826475.1 bacterium | reverse complement strand
CTGGTAGTAGCCTCAATGATAGTTGGCGTTACCTCGCTCGGAGATGTCAGCAAATTGGGTAAAACCAGCTTAAAAACCCTTCTTTTCTATCTCACCACAACCGGATTATCTGTACTTATCGGCTTGGTTTTGGTTAATATTATAAAGCCCGGTGAAGGGATTGAAAATTTCGGGGCTTATATTCCCGATATTGTCAAGTCCAGCGAAGGTAAAACCCTGATTGATGTAATAACCGGGTTAATCCCGTCAAATATTTTTAATGCCGCTACTCAGGGACAAATTTTACCATTGATTGTATTTTCATTATTATTTGGCGGGGTTTTGACCGCAATAGGCGAAAAAGGTAAACCGGTGATTGCCTTTTTTGATGGTATCAATGCTGCCATGATGAAAATCGTGGTCATGATAATCTGGTTCGGACCGATAGGCGTTTTTGCCTTAATTGGCGGAATTGTAGCCGAACAAAAGGGATCATTGGATCAACTGGCAACAGGCCTGGGGTGGTATTCACTGACTGTAATATTGGGGCTTTTGATTCATGCTTCGATTACCCTGCCGATTTTGCTTAAAATCTTCGGAAAGAAAAATCCGTTTCAATATTTTATCAATATGGGCGAGGCTCTGGCAACAGCTTTTACTACAGCATCATCTACAGCCACTTTGCCCATTACCATGGAATGTACGGAAGATAAAAACCATATTGACAGTCGGGTTTCTTCGTTTGTTTTACCCCTCGGCGCTACTATCAATATGGACGGAACTGCTCTATATGAAGCGGTGGCAGCTCTCTTTATTGCCCAAATTTACGGTTTGGATTTAACGCTTGGGAATCAGATAGTAATCTTCCTGACTGCGACTCTGGTTTCGATAGGTGCGGCTGGTATCCCTCATGCAGGAACAGTGATGATGGTTATAGTATTGGGAGCAGTCGGGCTGCCACTGGAAGGAATCGGACTTATCTGGGCAATTGACTGGTTTCTTGACCGATGCCGGACAACAGTTAATGTCTGGGGCGACTCTGTCGGCGCCGCCGTGATCGCCAATACGAAAGAGTTTAATCAGAAATAATACTTTCTCTGTAATTTTTTTTTACTTCAGTAATATCATCTTCTTTGTTTCCGCAAAGTCATCTGCTGTCAGGCGGTACAGATATAAGCCGGTTGCGACTTGTTTATTAGTGTTGTTTTTTCCATCCCAATAAACTGTTTTATGTCCGGCTTTTTCACGAGCATCAACAAGTGTCTTTACTTCCTGACCAAGAATGTTATAAACTTTAAGAGTCACATCCGATGCAATCGGTAAGTTATAATCAATGCGTGTCACAGGATTAAAAGGGTTGGGATAGTTTTGATACAGATTATATTTGACCGGTAAAATATCATTATTGTCATCATCAATTGCTGTCGCACCATACAATAGATCCTCGACTGCTGTTCTGAGAGTAACGATGGCACTATCACGATTAAAAAACGACAGGGGGATATCCATAAAGATATAACGATAATCCACTCCCCTGTGCCGCCAAGCCACCGGTTTCCCCTGAGCATTGGGATCACCATCACGTGAGACATAAGTGTAGAGAATATCCAAAGTAGGAGATGATAAGTTAACAAACGAACAGGAAGGAATCCCAGAGTTAGTACCATAAGGAAGCGAGTGAGCCTTTGTCCTGAGTGAATCCCAGGGGAGATAGGGGTATTCGGGAAGTACATTATCCGCACCAATCAGATCAGAGAGCATGCTATCCGGCGCAGCTAATCTGGTTTCGGTGGCAACCCGGAAATTGATGTGAAAATAATCATAGAAAAAACGATCATCATAATCAGTCGAAACTGAATTATAAAACAGAGTATCCAGATCGCCAAGATCACCATAACGACCAAAAATAATCAGTTTCCCCCCTATTGACATATAATGAGCCAGATCGGCAATAATCGGACGGCGATAGTAGGTGATGTCAACCCCTCGTCCGCTCTCATCACCGACAACAATCATTTCATAATCAAGCATCTCATCAAGAGTAATGCTGTTGCTGGAGTTTGTATCCGAATAATATGTGAAATTATAACCGTCCAAAGCATCTCTTAAGAAAACACCTGTTTCCGCTTCGTCAACAATCGTTCCATTCCCGGCGGTAGATCTGTTTAAGGCGAGGATATAACCGGGATCAAGAGTAGCAGCCCTTACTACCACCGGAGCCACGCCGGCAGTATCAGAAATATAGCCATCATCATCAACAGCTACGACAATATAAGAATGGTAGGCAGAGCCTAATAATTGAGAATTATCTATAAAAAACGTATCTGTTGTAGCCGCTTCCAAAACACCATCGCGGATTATACCAAAGTGGCTGAAATCAAGTTCATCATTAAACGATCGCCATGTTAATTGTATCGCTTCGAATAATGGAATCCCCTGTATATTAAATGGAGCAGTCGGTTTTGATGAAGGTGTTTTATAAAAGATGTCATAGGCATAAGATGAATCACCATCATTATCAAAAGCCCTGACATAAATGGCATACTCATTCATATCCTGAAGACCGGTGATCGTATAGTTGTTAATATTTGAAGCGAGATTAATATTTTGAATCACAGCTGGAGTTGCAGTTTTATAATACCTAACTGAGTAGTGATTAATTAATGACGGGTTATGCCCCTCCCAATAAACATTAAGTGATTGGCCATCCCCGGGTTCTTCGATTGATGTAATCCGTACCGGAGGAGGGACATTCATTACATTATATGCTGTCGCCAGAGTAGCTTTGACCATCCGGGTCATATATCCAAAATTAATATAGGTCGTGCTGTCGCTTGGTCGATGATAATGAGTAGAGAAAGCACCTTCCTGTACGAAAATCACATCATAACCCGCATTTTGGAACGGAAGATGATCTGAAGCGGTACTCCCGCTGAGTCCGGCATTAATACCAAAAAGTGCACTGCTTAATTGATTCCATAGAACAGCATATGCGGTTTCAGTACCAGTGTAGAGATTAGCATAGCTGTTATTTGTGATATGCCCGATCATATCCATGTTGAGCATAAGTATAATATCATCATTGCGAGCAACAGCACCGTTGGCATAATGATAGGCTCCATGCAAACCTGATTCTTCGGAATCAAAAGCAATAAAAACAATAGTCATCGGTGTTTCAACATCAGCCAGAACACGGGCAATTTCCAATGTACCGATAGTGCCGGTACCATTGTCGTCAGCTCCGGGACAGTCGGGGACTGCATCCATATGACCACCGATTACAATTTGCTGATCAGGGAATTCCGTACCAACTTTTACGGCAATGACATTGTATGATTGTACCGACCCGCCTCCACCTAATTGAACACCAGTAAAAGGATCAATAACAACCGAATCGTAACCAAACGATCTGAACTTGGCTTCGATCCAATCCCGCGCGGCATAATTGGAATCGGTTCCGGTCAGACGGCGATAGAAAGCTTCGAGACGGTGAAGATATAAATCAAGAGAATCCTGGCTTATAAGACCAACCAAAGAGTCCAGTTCAATGCCCATATCAAGGGCTAATATTTTTTCTTCTTTAGGAGGATAATATTTTATCTCAAGAAAATCATTTCTGACAGGAAAAAGCTCAACCTGATCTCCATTTAAAGACGGGCTGGATTTATCTATATGGAATAATCGGATATTATCATGAACGTACAAAGGATTAAAGAGCTCAAGATTTTTCTTATCCTGTCTCCCATCCTGAAAAATATCCTCTTTCTTAATATTACTCTGAATAAGCTTTTTTTCTATATCCGATGACAGGAATATGGAGAGATTCTGCTGGTCGACAAGAACAAGATATCCCATGTCAATTTGTAATAATGGTTCGGCCTTGATAGATATCAGAAATTCGGCATCGCTATTACTATTTACGGATACTTCATATAGTTCACCGGATAGAACATTACCGGTGAATAAAATTACAATCGCCAGAGCCATTATCATAAATTTCATATATTCCTCCGCAGTTTATCTAATAGACGCATTACGCCTGATGTCCGTGTAATATATCAACAATATTGAGCTAATTAAAGAGTTATTATACATGTAATAAGATACGAGAATATTATTTGGCTTGTTCCACAATATTATCCCCAGCCAGCCAGCCTGTTGAAAATGCGGCTTGCAGGTTGAACCCTCCTGTTTCCCCATCAATATCAATAACTTCACCAGCAAAATAAAGCCCTTTAACCAGTTTAGATTCCATCGTTTTGGGGTTTATCTCTTTTGTGGATACGCCACCGGCAGTAATAACCGCTTCGTAAAAGGATCGATGATCGGTGACTTCAAAACGAAAGTCTTTAAGCCAGAGGCGGAGCTTTTTTCTTTCCAAAACAGTTATATGATTTCCGGTTTTATCCGGATCTATACCTGTTTCATCAATACAAACTTGAATCATTTTTTGGGGTAATAATCCTTTAAGGATAGATTGAAATTGCTGTTTACCATGTTCAGTGAAATCTCTTAGTAATCTGGCGTCAAGTTTCTGATCATCAAGAGCCGGTTTGAGGTCAATTGAAATCATTACCTTTTGTTTTTCACGCAGAGCATCAACAACAATTCTACTCAAGGTCAAGATAACCGGACCGGAGAGGCCAAAATGAGTGAAGAGCATCTCCCCGAAATCCTCTTTTTTCTTTTTGCCGTCAATTATTACTTTTACAAGCACATTTTTAAGACCCAGCCCCTGCAATTTTTTGGCATTATGTCCACTGGTAATCAAAGGGACCAAAGCCGGACGGATTGGTATTATTGTATGCCCGGCAGAACTGGCTAAACGATAACCAGCCCCGGTAGAACCGGTTGCCGGATATGAAGCCCCACCGGTTGCAATTATTACTTTATGACAAAGTAACGATCGGCCATCGGTCAATTTAAGACCGGTAATTTTGTTACTTTTAATCAAGAGTTTAGCCACTTCGGCATCATTCCAGATCGTGACCCCGGAATCTTTCACCCATTGAACCAGCGCCTTGACAACTTTTTTAGCATCATTGTTTACAGGAAAAACTCTTCCACCACGCTCTATAACCGTTTCCACTCCGAGGCTGTTTAACAACTTTACCAAATCATCAGAAAAAAACCTTGCGAATGACTGCCTGAGAAACTTGCCATTATCACCAAATTTATTTATAAAATCAGGGATGGAGGCGGTATTAGTAATATTACATCTCCCCTTGCCGGTTATACTTAATTTGCGTCCGGTTTGAGTCATCTTTTCAAGAATGAGAACCTTTGCCTTTTTTGATGCAGCCCGTACGGCAGCCATCAGTCCGGCTGCTCCTCCTCCGATAATTATGACATCGTATTCTATCATTTGGATTTTCTATTCAACTTCAATCAGATTGATTTCAAAAAGGTTTGGCCAATACTTTCCAGTTACGAACAGACGATCATTATCTTTATCATATGCAATACCATTTAAAACATCAATGTAAGGAACACTCAAACTATCAACCATATCTACTAATGCAGTCAGATCAATCCATCCCGTAACCCGACCATCTGAAGGTGAAATAATAGCAATTCTATTTGTCTGCCAGACATTGGCATAGATTTGATTGTTGATATATTCAAGCTCATTCAACCTCACCACCGGACCAGTAGAATCTGATACATGGATAACTTTTATTACGCTAAAATTAGCAGGATTAATAAACAAAATGCTGTCGGTCCCATCTGACATAATTAAATGAATGCCATCATGCGTTAAGCCCCATCCCTGAGTGGAATACGTAAATTGATCCAGTGAATCGAATGTATCTTTATTGTATTTGAAACCAATATGAGAAGTGTATGTCAGTTGATAAATTATATTATTAAAGATTGTGATGCCTTCGCCAAAATAGTTACCGACAGATGCCTGTCCGATATTTCTCTGTCGCAATACAGTGCCTGTTTCAAGATCAACATAGCTTAGTGTCGACACCCCTCTTAAGCCAGTTCCTTCGTAGAAATTATTGTCATAGTATATCAATCCCTGAGTGAAAGCATTTGGATCATGAGGATAAGTATTGACTATTTCATAGGTGTAGTTTTTTACAGTATCATTTTTGGCCGTGCCGGTTGAGTTGGAACATCCGAACATAGATAGAAATATTAATATTACAATTTCCAATCGCAATAAAAGTCGAAACCACAGGGGTTTCGACCTACTTATGAGAATTATATGTAATTGATTATGTTTCAGTTTAATCAGTTCCTCTTTTTAATCAAAGCTTTATAGAGTCCATAGATGCTTATCAAAATCCAGAAGATTTCAATCAATGCAGCAGAGGTGTTCCATTTGTAAACAAGAGAAATCAAAATCAACACAGCTCCGGTTAGATTCAACACTGAATACCAGAGATTGGAAGCATTGAGTCTCTCAACATGAAGCAGCAAGTAAGCGAGGACAATGAGGGCGACGCCGAAAATGCCGATTACATCAGGGATATGTTGAATAATATTATCTATAATAAATCTCCATTAGTGGTTAATTTATATTTCCCTCTCCTCCGGCCCATCGTACTCAAAAGGCATCGGGCCAAGTTTGCGCATCGGTTTTTCGCGGGTCATCTCTTCATATGTATGAGCGAGCAATCCCGGAACTCGAGAGATAATAAAAAAACCCTTCCCTAACCGCCAGTCAAAACCCATATCGGAGATTACCGCCGCAATGGCGCCATCGACATTGATGGGTAGCTGCTTCCCCAGTTTTTCTTCCATCGTCTTCTCGATGGCCTTGCACAACTCAATATGCTTCCCGCTATATCCATGACGACCGGCAATCTCAAACAGTTTAGCAGTACGGGGATCGACTTTGTGGATACGATGTCCAAAACCGGGCATGCGTATTTTATTTTCTTTCAGCCAATCTAATAAATCTGACGCAGTCTTCGAAGCATCACTCCCTTTAGAAGCCCACTCCTGCATAATTTTGGCCGATTGTTCAATGGCGCCGCCATGGGTATCACCAATCACGAGTACCCCTCCTGCGATAGCCGCATTAAGGGAATTCCCGCCCGACATAACTGTACGACTACCCAAAACCGAGGGTGGTGATGCGCCATGATCAATAGAAGCAACAAGGATAGCATTCATCAGGTCCGCTTCCGCTTTACTGGGGAGTTCTCCCTTCAAAATAAGATAAACCGCTTCAGCATAGGAGAGCTTCTCCATTATATCGGTAATGCGATACCCTCGGACATTTATCTTTCCGGGACCAATATCGGTAATGCCGGTTTTCCATTTTTCTTCAGACATATTTCCCTCGTTTATTATTTGATCGTATCGTTCGTACTAATAGAATCAACTTCAGCCATCTTTTTAGCCATTTGGAACCATAGAGTCTGGATACTGTCAACCGACAAACCATAAAGTTCATTTATAGCCTGATCGAAAGGTTCCTCGGTTAAATACAATTGTTCAAATTTATCGAATCCGTAATTATATACAATAAAATCGATAAAAGAGGATGCCTCCGCAGACTGATCCCTTTCAGTGTCGCTGTTTACAGTTGTATCATAAGCTAATTTTTCAAGAGGTATAATTTTTCTTGTTTCAATTGATTTTTCTGTAACATAATGCCAATTATGTCCTGAAAAATCAAGCATAGCAATCAACCCGTGTTTAAGAAATATATATTTTGGTTCTTTAGCCTGCCATTTTGGAAGAAGATATTGAATTAGCGGTGGGCCATAGTAGCTCGGTATCCAGAAATGAACTGCAGTTGGAGTGCCAAACGGATATTCCTTTCCAGTCATCTCGGTACCCTGCCCAAATCCAGTATAGAAAAATATCCGCAGCGTATCCTCAGGAATATCAATCCTCAAAAAACGACAGGATTGCTCTCGAATGGATCGGTAAATCTTTACCATTTCGTTTAGTTTATTTTCAAGAGGATGCCCTTCGGGGTAGTAAATCTTTATATCCTGATAAGTATAAGTTAACCATGATTCGTAGCGGTCATCCGGTAAAAAAGGATCACCTGCGTTATTTGATTCTTTTTTATTAGAGGAGCAACTTATCAATAAGTTTATCACAATAAATAAGAACAGAAGTTTTTTTAACATTTTTTTCCTTTATTATACCTATGTTTAAAATACATATTTTAGTCAACTTTACCATAACCTTAAATGAGAAAACAAAATAATAGAGATTAGCACATCTGTCAAACCGATTATTAAGTTAATTTTTTCACAAATACACTTGACTTCATTCCCCTTGTATCCGATATTTGATTAAAGCCGGCATTGCATGGCCAATTTAGGTCAATTTTGTATTGTAATATGCCGGTAATTGTGACAAAACATCGTGAAGGTGCAGTAGTGTTAATGGTTAGTGCAAAAAGACATTTCCAATCACCTTCGTTCTCCAAACGGATTATTGTAGTTGTAGGGGGCTATGGCAGCGGGAAATCAGAGATTTCGGTTAATTTAGCCCGTTTTCTGGCAACAACTGAAACTAAAACTGTTGCCATTGCTGATCTGGACATTGTCAATCCCTATTTCAGGTCCCGTGAAGCCTCAAAGATACTGGATAAGCTGGGAATTGACTCTATTTATCCCAAAGAGAGCTTCACCCACGCCGATCTGCCTATTATTCTCCCACGGATTAAATCGGCTATTCAGGGTTATGAAGGGACTTTGATTCTTGATGTCGGTGGTGATGATGCCGGCTCGCGGGTACTGAGTTCGTTAACTGATGCTTTCATTCCCGACGACTACGAAATGCTGCTTGTAATAAATGCTAACCGCCCATTTACGAAAGACCTCGCGGGCTGCCTGAATATGATGCATAAAATCGAGATTGCATCTCGGTTGAAATTTACCGGCGTTATTTCCAACACCCACCTTGTTGAACATACGGATAAAGAAGCAATATATAGTGGCTACAAACTGGCTCAAATGGTAAGCGCTGAAACTGGATTAAAATTTTCATTTATTGCCGCAGAAGAAAAATTATTGAATGATATAGATCCAAAAAAGATCAAGGTTCCTGTCCTGTCTCTTAACCGGCTTTTATTAAAGCCCTGGGAGCGAGGAAGCAGCTAAAGCGAGATTTAAGGCAACCAAAGGAATATATATGCCAGGAATTAGAATAGATAAAAATCATTGCAAAGGGTGCGAGTTGTGTACTCGCGCTTGTCCGCAAAAGATCATTTCAATGTCGAAGGATATTACAGTGCGCGGATATTTCTATGCGCAGGTGCATGATCCCTCGCGTTGTATCGGTTGCCAGTTATGCGCCATCACCTGTCCTGACGTTGCAATTGAGGTCATAACCCATGGAACCTCATTTGCCCTGATCGAATATTAAAGCGGAGAAAGTTAATTATATGGCAAGAGTACTAATGAAAGGAAATGAAGCAATCGCCGAGGCTGCAATTCGGGCCGGTGCTGAAGGTTATTTCTGCTATCCCATCACTCCCCAGTCGGAAGTGGCTGAATACCTCACCAAAAGGATGCCGGAGGTTGGCGGGGTTTTTCTTCAGGGAGAAAGCGAAGTAGCGGTCGGCAATATGCTTTTCGGAGCGGCTTCTACCGGCATGAGAGTCTTTACGACGTCATCAAGTCCGGGCATTTCCCTTATGCAGGAAGCAATATCTTATATGGCTGGAGCTCATCTGCCGGCTGTTATTGTTAATATTATGCGAGGTGGTCCCGGATTAGGCGGAATTCTTCCGGCTCAGTCTGATTACTTTCAGGCCGTCAAAGGGGGCGGACATGGTGATTACCGGGTATTGGTCCTGGCTCCATCGACAGTTCAGGAAGCGGTTGATTTGATGATGCTTTCTTTTGATCTGGCAGATAAGTACCTCAATCCGGTTATGCTGATCGGCGATGGCATGATCGGTCAGATGATGGAAGCAGTTGAGTTTCCCGAAGAAACAAAAAGCAAACGCAATGATCCCAATAAAAGCGACTGGGCCGCTAACGGCGCCAAAGATCGTAAACCTCGAATAATCAAATCACTCTTTCTTGACCCAAATCAGTTGGAAGATAATTGCTGGCTGCTTGAAAAAAAATACCAGCAGATGATTAGTGAAGAAGTTCGCTACGAACTCTATAAGGTTAATGCCAAAAATAAAATATTGATTGTCTCTTATGGTACTATGGCACGCATCTGCCAGACGGTTATTGATGAGCTCGAAAACGAAGGTATCTCTGTTGGACTCTTCCGACCTATCAGCCTCTTCCCCTACCCAATGAAAGAACTCAAAAACGAAGCGATTAAAAAGAAT
>JBDRQG010000070.1:0-5885 GCA_043826475.1 bacterium | reverse complement strand
CTCATTTTTTCAAGAGATTGCTGCAATTGTTCAGCCAATTTTATATAGGCTTTAGCAGAAGGAGATTCGGCTGATTTTTCAATTAACGGAACACCCATTTCACCACTGAGCATAATTTCCGGATCAAGAGGTATACTTCCGAGAAAAGCAACATTCATTTCATCGGCCAGTTTTTGCCCGCCACCGGAAGAAAAGATTTTTGTCTCTTTATTGCAATGACCACAGACGAAGCCGCTCATATTTTCGACAATACCGAGAATGGGGACTTTCACCTGCTCGAACATTTTGAGACCTTTTTTGGCAACATCAAGAGCAACAGCCTGTGGAGTTGTTACAATGACCGCTCCGGTCAACGATGCTTTTTGTGCCAGAGTAATCTGGACATCACCCGTTCCCGGCGGAAGATCTACCAGAAGATAATCAAGCTCGCCCCATTTAACCGAACCGATAAACTGCTGAATCACCTGGGTAGCCATCGGAGCCCGCCAGATAACAGGGGCATCATCGGTCATCAGAATTCCCATCGATATAAAATCAATCCCAAATCTCGAGACCGGTTCCAGATAATTATCACCAACCCCCGGCTTCTCTTTTGAACCCAGCATCCCCGGCTGGCTGGGACCGTAAATATCAGCATCCATCAAGCCGACTTTGAATCCGGCTTCTTTGAGGGCAATAGCCAGATTCACTGAAACAGTTGATTTGCCCACTCCCCCTTTGCCGCTGGCGATAGCTATAATATTTTTAACACCAGCTATTCCCGGCTGGTCAGGCTTAAATCTATTTTCTTTATTCATTTCAAATCCTTATAGGTTAAAACATTCTCATCAAAGTTATTAAACAGCTGTTAAAACTTTTTGTTCATAATTTCATTTTTATTCAGTGATATTTTCTTCTTCTAATTCTTTCTTTTCTCTCCGTCCTGTAAGTTTTACGACAAGAATTGAGATTTCGTAGAGAATATATAAAGGAAAAGCTAAGAGGACTTGAGTAAATACATCGGGAGGTGTTATGATTGCTGCAGCTACGAGTATCCCCACAACTGCATAGCGCCTTGCTTTGGAGAGCATACTGCTGGTAATGATCCCCATTCTTCCCAGAAAATAGGCGATGATCGGAAGCTGAAATCCGCAGCCGAAGGCAACCAACATCATACCGACAAAACTGATGTAACTGCCAATAGTGATATTGTTTATGACCTGGCCTTCGGAAAAACTCATCAGGAATTCAAAGGCCAGAGGAAGCACCATGATATAGCAAAAAGCAGCACCTATTAAAAATAGAATCGTTGAGATGATTACAAGAGGTAAAATTGTTAGTTTTTCACGCTTATATAATCCGGGGGCAATAAAAGCCCACATCTGGTAAAAAACAACCGGTAGCGAAACTATAATTCCGGTGATAATGGCAATCTTCATATAAGCATAAAAAGCACCGGTTACCTGGATATTGTACAGCTTGATTTCATCTCCAAGGGGAATTCTTATAAATTGCACTAATTTATCAGCAAAATAAAAAGCCACGGCCGAGAATATTACAATTGTAATGGCTGCTTTAAGCAGTCTTCGGCGGAGCTCTTCGAGATGGTCAATAAATCCCATCGCCTTGGTTTTTGACTCTTCCTCTTTTTCTTCTATATTATCCATAACCTGTTGAATTTCGGGCTGATCAGTCAAAAAGTCAATGGCATAATTCATTGGGACAAAAAGCTTCTTCAACTTTTGTCAATTGTTTGTTTTACAATTAATAATGAAAATATTGCAATTTACAGGCAAATATGAGTATATTAAGGGGAATATAAAAATAAGGTAAGATTATGATAAAGATATTGGATAGAATTAAAAATTTAAGACCCTACAAAGCCGGCAAACCAATTTCCGAATTAGCCCGGGAAAAGAATCTTAAAAAAATAATCAAACTGGCTTCCAACGAAAATCCGCTTGGCCCATCCCCTAAAGCGGTTGAAGCGATTAAAGAGAATATCTGGAACCTTCACCGTTATGTCGATCCATCGGCCAACGAAATGGTGACAGCTATCTCGAAAAAATATAATATTCAACCTCAGCATATCATCTGCGGTAATGGAACCGATTCTTTGATCGCTGATATCGTTGCGGCTTTTTCAGATCCGGGTGACGAGGTTCTCACATCGGAAGGTTCGTTTATCGGTATTTATGTCAGCGCCAATAAACAGGGGCGGATTTTAACTCAAGTCTCTCTCAAAGATTATGCCTATGATTTAAATGCTATTTCTAATGCTATTTCAGAGAAGACCAAAGTGGTCTTTTTAGCTAATCCGAATAATCCGACTGGAACGATGTTTACCGGAACTGAATTTGAACTGTTTATGCAAAAAATACCTGACAGTGTACTTGTCATTCTTGATGAAGCCTACGAAGCCTATGCCAGGGAATTCGATGATTATCCAGTAGGGGTAAATTACTGGTATGATAATTTGTTAGTGACCAGAACCCTTTCAAAAGTTTATGGTCTGGGGGGATTGCGAATTGGATATACAGTCGGACCGGAATATCTGATTTCTGCCTTAGCCAAATATAAGCTCCCCTTTGAACCAAACTGTCTGGCTCAGGTGGCTGCAGTGGCCGCCTTGAATGATGATGAATTCCTCAATGAAACGGTAGCGACCAATAGAAGATCATTAAAAGTGATGAGAGATAAATTCGATACTCTTGGAATTGCCTACGTCGAATCGGCTACTAATTTCCTTTTGATGCTTATGCCTTCGGAATCATTTGCTGAGGGATTTAATAATAATTGTTTGAACAAGGGCTTGATTGTTCGCCATGTGGAACCCTTTGGTGTTCCCAATGGGATTAGAATTAATTCCGGCACCGATGAAGAGACTAAATTAGCCCTGGAAATTATTGAAGAAGTCTATACTAAAATGGCTGCTTCCACTCCTCAGGGAAAACCAAAAGCACCAGTGTCTTAAATTAAAAAGATAAATTCTATTAATGTTACTTTGTCACTCTATTGATCCCCGGCCGTGTTTTGTATAGTCAAATTATCTATCAATACGTCTGACGGGCTATCAAGAGCAAATTTAACCGCATCAGCCACTACCGAAGGTTTCAGCATACTATCAAAATCCCACTCGCCCGGGACATCTTTCCAGATTTCTGTTTGCGTTCCCCCCGGATAAATATTGATAACCCTGATCCCTTTAGGTTGTAATTCACCCCTGATACACTGGGTGAAACCCTCCATTGCATATTTGCTCATACAGTAAGCGCTCCACTCGGTATATCCTTTGCGGGCGGCGGTCGAAAGAATATTTAAAATTGATGTTCCTTTACTTAATAACGGCAGAAGTTTCTGGATTAGTAAAAAAGAAGCGGTTACATTTATAAAGAGAATATTGTTCCATTCCTCAAGCGTTATTTCTTCAAACGGTTTTACCAGTGTTATCCCAGCATTGTTAATTAATGCTTTAATCGATTTTGTTCCGATTTCATTAACAATATGATCGATCCCTTCGGTATTACTTAAATCAGATATTATCTTTGTGGCTTTGCCGTCCTTCTTTTCAACAAGCTGGGCAGTTTTATCGAGCGCCTTTTTATCACGGCCATGAATCAGAATTTCAGAATTCTTGTTTGCCAGTGCAACTGCAATGGCTCGGCCGATTCCCCTGCTTGCACCAGTTATCAGATATCTATCCATTAATTATTCTCCAAACTTACAATCTTCGCAAGGTGAACCGGTTATTAAATGTCTCCCACAGGCGGAGTCTGTCTATTTCATGTTCAATATATTTTTCTATTTTAGGAAATAATATTTTAATGATATTTTCGCCGGTGCTGACTTCGTTTTTGAAATCATCCGTATCAAGATCAAGGTGCTTAAAATCCCACTGCTTCAAGGCCGTCTTTATACCAAAAACAAACTTATCCAAAGAGAACAGCGTTCCGCTTTTTTCATCGATTTTCCCTTTGATAGTCGGCTCTATTTTATAACGATGCCCATGCCCGTTGGGATTATTGCATTTGCCATAGATTGCTATATTTTCTTTATCAGATAATTGTCTACTATGCAGCCGGTGAGCAGATTGAAAGTGATCAACTACGCCAATGGCACAATGATCATTTTTGGCGTATTCAGCAAAAAACCATGGATTCTCCCACAGGCATAGTCTGTTTACTGGTAGAGAATCAGAGAGCTTATTAAAAATAAAACGTGACAAACATTCAGTAGTAATCGGAATATTTTTTAACTCCAGCACATCAAGATTCAGGTTCTTGTGATCCATCAGATCATAGATTGATTTTATCACCGGGTGGGAAAGATTATCCGGGACAATCAGGCCAGAGTCAGGATCTATTTCTCCCCCCAAAGTTACTCTCAAGCGATAACCATGTCCATGCCCCGACTTGGATGAGGCTGTCCCAAAAAGCTTTTCATTCTCTTCATCGGAAAGATGGGGTGATCTTGTCGAACGAGCGGCTGAGAATGATGTCCATAAATGCCTCTCAACACGGCCATCAGCGTAAGCAGTCGCTTCGTTATTCTCAGATTCCACAACATGACAGGCAACAGGCATCGCCTGTTCATTTTTAAATAACGGAACTGCTTCAGCCAATAACTGCTTTGCCATATTTTCGGGAGTTGGAACAATTTCATCAAAGGGTTTGGTATCGAGATTAAGAAATTTATGGTCGTAGCGGCTGTTGAGAATATTATTTATTTTTTCTTTGATTATCGTAACATTAATTATCATCCCGGTTTTGGGGTCGACATCTCCATGAAAAATAAAATAAGTGACAAAGTTACTTCCGTAACCATGAAAACCTCCGCATCGCATTCCAAAATGCTCGGTATTTTTTTTATCCGACCATTTGGGATTGTAATATCGGTACGATGAAGAGAATTCAAATCTTTTGCTTAGAGTCAGATACATCATTACCTCAGGTGTTGCTTATCAGGCTGAAAAATTCAGCCCTGGTCGAGGGATCATCATGGAACTCGCCCATCAGATACGAGGTCGTCATCGATGAATTTTGTTTTTCAACGCCGCGCATCATCATACACAGATGCTTGGCTTCGATAACAACTGCTACTCCCTGAGCCTCGGTATATTTCTGAATAGATTCGGCGATCTGCTTGGTAAGTTTTTCCTGAATCTGTAATCGCCGGGCAAAGACATCAACGAGACGGGCAACTTTGGAAAGTCCCAGTACTTTTTTATCGGGGATATAGGCCACATGGCATTTCCCAATAAACGGCAGGAGATGATGCTCGCACATCGAATAAAGTTCGATATTTTTCACCAGGACAATTTCCTGTGTATCCGCTTCGAAGAGGGCTTTATTAACAACAGCATCGATATCCTGCTGATAACCCTGAGTTAGAAATTGTAGCGCTTTAGCCGCCCGTTTGGGAGTGTTGAGCAGACCCTCACGGTTTACATCTTCCCCTATCGAGGTCAGAAGATGGCGATAGAGTTCTTCTATTTTAGCATTGGCAGTATCCATATTCTATTACCCTTAATTATTTATGTTAAAAACCGAATTATTCAAAATTACATAATCAATAACCTTTTGTACAGTCGTAAGTTCAAATAATTTTTAAGTCAATATATGAAAATTGACCAATTATTATTGATGATATAAACTAAAAAGGATATCATTGGGGTATAAATATTATGAGAACTATAATCTACACATCATTTATGTACCTAATTGTCACTTGTTTCAGCAGTGATATATGTTCCAAACCTTACCCATGGCTTGAAAACTATAATGATTCTAATTCAATCGAAAACAGGATCCCTCCTCCCGACGGATACAAAAGAAGTGATACCACACCGGATTCATTCACAGACTGGCTGCGTCAGCTACCCTTAAAAGATGAAAATGCAAAAGTTT
>JBDRQG010000069.1:0-5321 GCA_043826475.1 bacterium | reverse complement strand
AATCAGACGCTTGCTGTCGTTATCATATCGAAGCGAGCCATTTTGCGTCTGGGTGACATTGGTAGCATTGCCTGTTGAGGCTACCCGGGTTGTAAACCCGGCAAAGTCGGTGAACATATTAAATGATAAGCGAAACATATTTGTTCCTGATGGAATATCGCGTTCATACGAAAAGGTGAACTGAGTCTGTTTATAAAGGCGCTTGTTAAGATAGATTCCTGTTGAGACGAGTTCGTTATTGGCATGGTTGTAGGTGAAACGGAACTGAGGCCGCAGCCAGCGGGTAATAGTCAGCGATGTAAAGACCTCGCTTATCAATTGATTGACGTTATAGGTTGGATATTTGGTAATCTGATATTTCCCAAGATAATAAATATTGGCCCGGGGAAGGGATACGGTACCGCCGAAATTAATGTTAAATATATCACGGTTGGGGTATTTGTCCCAGGTCATGTAGTATCTTAGATTCATACGCTGGCTGCCGATTCTAATCGGTGCTGTCATTGACAACATGATATTTTGTTGGAGCGCAATAAAATTGCGAAACTTATTTTCATAATACTTTGTAAAGGAACCATCGATACTAACCAGCGATGGTTTATTAAAATTCAATGCCCCTTTTGCAGCGTAACCGGGAGCATAAGTTCCGTTCATGGTCATGTTACCGAATAATTGATATGTGGCTACTCCGGCATATGAAAAAGGTTCATCGTCGATCTGATCGACAGGAGCATCACCTGCCACACCAATAGTAAGTTTATTGGTCAAGCCGTAATATGCAACGGCCTGGGCATATTTATGATTTAACGACCGGCTTTGCCCCTCGCCAAAAGTAACGGTATATTCGAGTGAGTTTTTGGGGATGATATTATAGGGTACCCGTACATATTGTTCTTCGGTTTTAATCTCTCCATTGGGGCCGTACATTTTAAGCGTGATTAATGAGGCTCCATAATTTATATCCACCAGGAATTCATAAGAGCCGGATTGATCGGTGTGGGTATAGTCAACAAGATTGCGATCGAGATATAATTCCACTTCCCAGTCCGGTCCGGGCTGTCCTTCTACCCTAATAGTTCTGAAATAAGTCCGGCTGGTTTGCGGCTTATTGGTGATCATACCTCCCCGCAAACCGCGAGAAAGAATTCCACCGGTATAGACATCACCGATTTCTGCCTGTGACAAATAAGGAGACATGTCAAAATAATAGTGCCAGCGATATCGGAGCTGATCTTCGTTAAATCCAGCTTGAGAATTACCCGTTCCGCTTACAGTCAGGTCACCCCCAAGAAGCATACTTCCCAGGCTGAATCCAAAATAATTGGTGCCATCGCCAACCGGACTGGCTGAGAGGCTCCAGTCGAGAACTCCACCAGCCAGTAATGATCGTTTATAGGGGAGGCGCTTTACATCTTTAAGAGCCGCTTCTTCTTTATTAAGCTGTTTGTGCTCCAGTGATCTTTTCAGTTTTTGATAAGCAGGGAAATCTTCGTTGAGAGGAAGAGTAACCTGCAATTCGGAAAAATTAAATTGGATCGGAATGCCGAAAATGGTTTCATACAAATCTGTCCTGAGATAGAGATCGGTTGTAGTAAGAACAAACTGATCCGGTGAGATTTGTAATTTGCCTTCGGGATATTCTGCTTTTAAATTTTCCAGATCAATATCATATTTATTTTTCGATGAGATTACGAAGCCTTTGAATCTTTTATTTTTTAAATCCGCATCTATTTTCAATTCCAGCTGGCTGAAAATCTCTATAACCGGCAGGTAAATATGTTCGCCGTCATACTGTACGAAGATGTCTTTGTTAATCAGATGCCTGACCCGAAAGTTGACCGGTATCTCCTCGAAAATCTGATCGACTGTTGCAGGCAAAGAAATATCTGCAATTATAAATTGAAGAAAGAAGATAACAAGCCAGGAGACAGCCGTGTGTTTAACAGAATGGGTCATAATAATATCTTTATTAATGTGAGCTCAAAAAATATCTGCTATTCAACTACTACTGAATAGGATATTTTATTCCCTTTAACCATATCTTCCGGAGGAACATCATTTCTTCCATCCGGAGTAATAAACAGTTCTACTTTATATGGCGATTTGAATTCTTCGCCCGGCCTGATAAAATCCAGACGCCGCCTCATATCGCGATAGACCGCCAGATTAACTTTGTTGGTGCTGATTTCTTTGCCGTCGGCATCAACCAATCGGCCTTCGAGGATTCCCATATATGAAACATTACCTTTATTATTCAAATCGAGCAGCACTTCAATCTGATCATTGTTACTGCTGGCTTTGGCATCAATCAATTCAAGTTCTGAAACCAGTTCACCGGTACGGTACTTTACCATTATAGCCATTTGCATTATCAAATTTAATTGAGTCGAGATTCCGTCGGGGTTTTCATTGGCCGGAGCTGCCTGTTCTCCCTCTTTGGATGAAACTACAATTCGTGTCCAGTACTCGCCATCGGAGAGGTCCTGCGGAGGACGAGCCACTAATCTTATAGTCTGTGAACCGAGAGCAGGTACGAGTACTTTTCTGGGAAAAGCCTGAATCCAGTCGGTAGCCGATTTTGGATCGGTAATCAATGAATCCTGAAGTTCCACTTTTACATTTCCAAGGCTGTCAGTCAGGGGGAGTCCAAAGGAAAAACGAATAGTAACTTCAGCTGGCTTATCAGAGGGATTCTGGACGATAATACGATCGGTTCTTTTTTGATCAGAAAGAAAGACAACCGTAGGGGCAACCATTACCGCAGCACCAGCTTTTAGGATGAATATAAAAAGAAGGGAAAAGAGTACTACTGCACTTTTAATTGATAATGCCTTGCTGAAAAATTTACTGATACGGCTTTTCATTTTTTTCTCCGTTTATAAAACCTTGTGGACATCATGTTCCGATGAACATCATGTTCCGTCATAAGCTACACTTATCAAAATATCCGCACTGTACGATCCGGCTGCCTGCTGCATCGAAGGAATAATTTTTCCTCCCAAATAAATACTGGTACTCCCGTTGGTAGCACCGATATTTGCAGAGGGAAGGCTGTATGGATTCTCACCCACCCAGGCACCCGCACCGGGTGAATCCGGCGTACCGGCCAATGAATCTATCGTGCAATCGTCATTGGCAAAAATTATCTGCATCTGATCACCGAAACTGTTATACATATACTCCGGTAAAATAAATTGAATGGATATGCCAGCCAGATCTTCGCCGGATACAGAAAATACAGCAGCAGTAGTATCAACTCCTACTGCGGTTCGGTTAACTTTTTTGGGTACACCGGGCGATACATTGCCAAATTTCAGAGGGGTATCGGCTGTTACAGAAAGAGGAGTTACAATAGATGCCGAAGCCGAGCCCACTCCAACCCCCTGTCCGAGAGCGGTATCAATTCCGGATAAAAGGATCATACTCATTACTGAAATAACAAATAATAATCTTGTCCTTTTAACAGAATCCATCTGAAGCTCCGCTTCTCTTAACATTTGCTTAATTCAATCCTATGAATTTCAATACCGCAAAAAAACAATTATTTTAGTTTCCGTTATAGCTGACAGTCAGAATAATATCACCGCTGTAATTACCAGCCGCCTGATAAATTGATGGCGTAACCTTACTTCCAAGATAAATACTGGTACCGCTGCTTCCTATTTGCACTGCCCCCGGAAGGTTGCGTGGATCAGTATCGAGCCAGCCTTTGGTGCCATTCATTGTTGTTGGGCTGTCTGCTCCGGTAGTATCTACCGAGCAGTCAGTTGAGTTAAAGGAGATATTCATCCGGGAACTTCCATCAGATAAAGCCAAATACTCCGGCATCTGAAAATAAAGCGAGATACCGGCATCGACCTGTCCGGTAACCTTAAAAATACCGGCATCAGCGTCGGTGTTGTCAATTGTCTTGGCAACTCCCTGATAAACATTTCCAAAAGTAATCCCGCTGCTGGAAGTTACGGTTAAAGCTGTAAGCACTGTCGCTGTAGCTGAACCGACTGCTACTTCCTGGGCAAAGGCAGTTGAGACTGTCGTTAACATAATTGATAATGTTAACAATCCAAATATTACGAGTCCAATTCGAATCTTAATTATTTTTTTCATATCCACTAAACTTCACTGTTTATAAATGGAACATTTCGTTTTCTCTAATCATTTAATCGTCAGATTGTGCAAAAATTTAACAGCTAATTTGATAAAAAAGAGTGTTGAATATCAACGAGTTAGCAGATAATTTTAAAAATCGAGTCAGGATTTTAATGGATTTGTTTCATTTTGAACGATTGAGTTGACATTTGGAATACTTAGGTAATGGTAAACAATAAAAAAAGGAGAGCCGAAAAACTCTCCTTTTCAAGATAATTGATCAATCCTTCGATCAATTTCCGTTGTAAGAAACTGATAAAATAATATCGCCAGTATAGGTTCCGGCCGGCTGATAAAGTGAGGGAGTGACTTTACCACCGAGGAAAATTAATGTTGATGCAGTGGCAGGTGCTCCACCAATCTGCATTGCGGCAGGAAATGATCTCGGATTCTGATCAACCCATCCGTCTCCAGCAGCAACTGTAGCAGGTGTTTCGGCGTTAGTTGTGTCAATAGCCATATCAGTGGTTCCAAATGATATTAACATCTGAGCGCCGCCTGTGCTTGACAGATATTCCGGCAATACAAACTGAGCTGTTACACCAGCTTCTGGCTCTCCGGTAATTGAAAAGATAGCTGCCGTAGTATCTGCACCGGTTGCGGTTCTTGCTACAGTCTTCGGAACACCTTGAAAGACATCACCAAATTCCAGGTTTTCGGTAGCAGCAAGAGTAATAGCTGCCAATACGGTACCATCAGCTGATCCAGTTACCGCCTGCTGGGCAAAACCATTTCCGACTCCAATAACGAGGAGGCAGAGTACGGCTGCCACTAAAGAGAATTGATTGCGAATTCTACTGAAGTTCATGTCATCCTCCAAAATATGTTTACTAATCATTTTTTTTACTCGTACAAAATATTGTTCGATAATTGTTCTATGATTCTCTAAATCGCCATATTCATATGTTTAGATTATAGATTTTGAGCAAATATTTATCACGAATAGATAGGTTGTCTGAATTTTGAACAGAGAAAATGGAAAGGCTTATTAACTAAAGCCCAGTGTACTGAACCGTCAAAATTATATCGGCTGTATATGTTCCGGCCGATTGCCTCATTCCGGGGATGGCTTTCCCTCCAAGCCAGACCGTAAGTCCGCTTGAGCCAAGGTCATAGGTCAAAGTCTGCCAGGGATTAAGATCGTTATATGTTGGGCTGGATTGATTGGGGGT
>JBDRQG010000068.1:0-14373 GCA_043826475.1 bacterium | reverse complement strand
GAAGACTTTTTATGGAAAAAAATTGGGTAAAAATTTAATTGCTTTGTCAAACAAATGTAAAAGGCAGCGATCATTCGGAGACCTTTACCCCTATCATCTTCTGGCAGCAGGTAAAATCGATCTGGTTGTTGAAGCAGCTATAAAATTAGTCGATGTCGCTCCATTCGATTGTATCATCAGAGAAGCGGGGGGAATGACTTCTGATTTGAAAGGAAAACCTCTTGATACAAAAATTTCTTCTTTTATTGCTTCAAACGGAAAAATACACAAAGAAGCTTTAGATATTCTAAATAAATAATCCCTGATTGATCTTTCCACCCAAATAAAGAAAGGCCAGTTAAAATAACCGGCCTTTAGTAGTCAGTTCATTCTACAAACTGACCTGGTGTTTACACTGGGCATGCATTATCATAGATAACATATTCAATGCCGAGCTACAAACCACCATGCCAAAAACCTAACAAGCTGCCATTAAATAGGTTACGAGAGACGCAAATTGGCGACTTCATCTAATATTGTAAAAAATTGCAGGATTTAAGTGCAACATAATACAATAATTATAAATGTTTATCCTTAAAACTTGATTCAGGAGTTGAAGATTTATACTTTCGAACCAGCAAATATAAATTGGTATAATGAAAGGATAAAAATGTCAGACTACCAGTATATCCATGCTCGTCAAATTCTTGACAGCCGTGGCACCCCTACAATCGAAGTTGATGTTATTCTCACCGATGGAACCCTGGGCCGGGCGGCAGTCCCATCAGGGGCATCCACTGGTGCTCATGAGGCAGTTGAACTCCGTGATGGCGACAAGAAATTTTTCTTCGGCAAAGGGGTTCAAAAAGCAGTTGCCAATGTTAATGAAAAGATTGGTCCGGCTTTGATGAAAGATATGATTGATCCCTTCGACCAGAACGAAGTCGACAACTATCTGATAACTCTTGATGGAACCGAAAACAAAGGTAAGCTCGGAGCTAATGCTCTGCTGGGAGTATCATTGGCTACAGTAAAAGCCGCTGCAGAATCCCGGGGTAGGTTCCTTTATGAATATATCGGCGGATGCAACTGCAAAATATTACCGGTGCCGATGATGAATATCCTCAATGGTGGCAAACATGCCGACAACAATGTTGATCTTCAGGAATTTATGATCATGCCGGTAGGAGCCAAATCATTTTCCGAAGCCCTTCAGATGGGTGTTGAGATATTCAGCCACTTGAAAAAAGTATTAAAAGCCAAAGGCTACAATACTGCTGTCGGCGATGAAGGGGGTTTTGCTCCTGATTTAAAATCCAATGAAGAAGCCCTTGCCGTTATTATGGAAGCAATCAAAAATTCCGGATACATAGCCGGGGATCAGATTAGGATTGCTTTGGATCCGGCTTCGACAGAATTTTATGACGCCAAAAAGAAAAAATATATCCTCAGCGCCGAAGGAAAAGAATTCAATTCATCACAAATGATTGACTTTTACGAAAACCTTTGTAAAAACTACCCAATCATATCAATCGAAGACGGATTAGCTGAAGATGACTGGAAAGGGTGGAAAGAATTAACCGAACGGATGGGGAGCAAAATCCAGATTGTCGGCGATGATCTTTTTGTGACCAATCCCAAACGATTAAAACGGGGCATAGAAGAAAAAAGTGCTAACTCCATTTTGATTAAATTAAACCAAATCGGTACACTAACTGAAACATTAGACACAATCACTATGGCCCATAAAGCCGGATTTACTGCGGTGGTTTCACATCGCAGCGGCGAGACCGAAGATGCCACTATTTCTGATGTAGTCGTTGCTACTGGTGCCGGACAGATCAAAACAGGGTCGCTCTGCCGAACTGATCGCATTTGCAAATACAATCAACTATTGAGAATTGAGGAGCAAGTAGGAAGTCAGGCTATCTATCCCGGCTTGAATGCTTTTGGTAAGATTGAATAGTAAAACAAATACATATTATATTTTTTAGACAGGGTCACAATTGTGATCCTGTTTTTTTATTTTCTTGTTTTGTCTTGAAAGGTAGAACCATTTTGGTTCTGCTTTTTTTTGAGATATTTTAATTGGAATTTCTTCCCTGCAATCCCATCCGGGAAGATTGCAATGCCAAAGGGAGTGAGGGCTGCTGGAAGTGGTTTCCAGCAGCCCTCGATCTATAATGAATGAGGGTATTTACTTCCTTGAATCGCGCTTATTACTGTCCGTTCTTCCCCCTTGATACAGTCCCACTAATTCCGTTACATTTCCATTTTCATCTTTAACAAATTTTATCCTGAAATAATCAATATCTTCAAACCAGAAGGTATCCTCGGACATCGGGATCATTTTAAACTCAGGTCTCCCCTCTCGTTGATAAATCAGTCCTCCGTCTTCAAATCTGATCTGGCGGGGGCCATAAGAGCCGGAATAACTTTTGAGTATTTCCGTATCAACTGTTATTGGATTGAATTTTGCTTCAAAAGTTGAAATGGCCCAATTAAGATTATCGATAACCCTTTCGTCAGTAGTTTTATCTTTGATCTTTTTCAAGGCATCGAGATGAGCCGCTTCGAGAGCTTGATCCGCTGGAACTTCTATATCCGGGGTAATACCGACCCCTTCCCAATTAGTACCTGTAATCGGATTGATCGCTCTTCCGGTTGGAATTTTTAAACCGAGGTTTAAATTATTTACATAAAAATAATCGACCGGATGTGCCCCGCCCCCGGTTGTTTCGCCAACTATTGTCGCCCTTTCCATATTTTTTAGATTATAGGTAAATTCTTCTGCTGCTGAAAAAGTATAATTGCTAATTAACACATAAATAGGGATGTTACTCATACGCTTTCCCACAACATGATTCTGAGTCCAGAATTGCTTGATGGTATCCTCCGGCCTCAAATAAAAGCTATTGAGATGAACCGGTTCATTAAAAAAGTAACTTGAAATCAACTGAATCATGCTTGGCGACCCCCCTCCGTTTTCTCTGAGATCAATTATCAGGGCGTCGGTATTGGCAAGAAAATTCAAAGCAGCAATGGCGATATCTCCCGCTTCGGAGTAGCCGCTAAAACCATCAAACTTCAAATACCCCACATTTCCAGTAAGCCTTTCAACTTTTTTAAATCCAAAATTATCATAAGCAGCTTCAGCCAGCAACTCCGCAGTCACTTCCGGAGTTATTGTATCGCCGGCCAACCGTTCAAGCACCTCATCTGAAACGAATTGAATTCCAAGATGTTTGTCTTTACAAACCTCGCGAAGGTCTGTGGTTAGTTTTTGAGAAAATTCATTTAAACTTGTTATGTCCTTGTATGCTTTATCTTTATACTGTTTTCTGACATATTTTTCCATCTCTTTGGCGACATCTGGAAAAACATATTTCCCATTCAAATTTGTGGTTACACTGTCGATTATTTCTTTTTGAATTTTAGCATCAATCTGCTTATCCTCATTATTGGCAACAGTTTGAGCTATCAAGCTACCGGAAAGGACAAGCACAAATGATACACAAAGCATCAAATATTTGACAGAATTATTCATGTTTCTAAAGATGGAGTTTGCTGTTCCCGAGACTAGAAATTTTTTCAAAATCCTCTCCTCATGATATTTGTTAAATTCTCACCTATTCTTATCAACATTTACGTAAGCACTTACGTAAATGTTTCGTCTTAATTATATCCCAAAAGTAATAATTGTTATTTTGATTTTCAATTCGGAAATATACAAAAAACCCTATTTACAATCAACTCCACTATTGTTATACTGATTAACTTAGCTATTAAAGGCTAAGGTTTGATAGTGAAATAACAGTACGATATTGATAACTCGTTCTGCGATAAGAAATAAGTAACTTTTTAATAATGGTTTGATTAATGGCAAAATTTGATAATCCCGATGACATTAAAATTATCCTCGCCACTGACTGTGGCTCAACTACCACTAAGGCAATTCTAATTGAATTCATTAATGGTGAATACCGCTTAACTACCAGAGGTGAAGCTCCCACAACTGTAGAAGCCCCTTTTGAAGACGTAACAATGGGTGTACTCAATGCCGTGCAGGAAGTTGAGGAACTATCCGGCCATCGACTTTTAGGTGATGATGGTAATATTATCAAGCCTTCCAATGGAAATGAAGGCTGCGATGTATATATTTCAACATCCTCCGCAGGCGGCGGGCTTCAGATGATGGTAGCTGGAGTGGTTCGATCAATGACAGCCGAATCAGCGGAACGGGCCGCTCTTGGAGCTGGTGCAATCGTTATGGACGTAATTGCATCCAACGACAAACGTCTCCCTCACCAGCAGATTGAACGCATTCGCCATCTTCGCCCCGATATGATTCTGTTATCCGGGGGTATTGATGGCGGTACAACTACGCACGTGGTTGAATTGGCCGAATTAATTTCAGCTGCTGATCCCCGTCCACGCCTTGGTTCCTCATACAAACTTCCGGTTATATACGCCGGCAATAAAAATGCCACAAAGAATATTGAAGATACCCTTGGCGATAAAGTCGATTTGAAAACGGTTGATAATCTCAGACCTGTTCTTGAGAGGGAAAATCTTGGTCCAGCTCGTGAAGAGATCCATGAACTTTTTATGGAACACGTGATGGCTCAGGCTCCGGGATATAAAAAACTGATGGCTTTGACCGATGCTCCCATTATGCCGACACCTGGTGCGGTTGGATTGATTATTAAAACTATCGCTGATCAGTATAATATTGAGGCAGTTGGAGTTGATATCGGCGGGGCTACTACGGACGTATTCTCTGTCTTCCGCCCCGATGGCAAAGATGGTGTTTTTAACCGTACCGTATCAGCTAATCTGGGGATGTCTTATTCAATCTCCAATGTTTTTGCTGAAGCGACTCTCCCAATGGTAATGCGCTGGGTGCCGTTTAAAATGGACGAAAGGGATCTCCGCAACCGGGTTAAAAATAAAATGATCCGTCCGACTACTATCCCCCAGTCGATGGAAGAATTGATTTTCGAACAAGCTATTGCCAAAGAGGCTCTTCGGCTTGCGTTTATACAGCACAAAAATTTTGCAACAGTTCTCAAGGGTGTACAGCAACAGAGAACTATTGCTGACGCCTTTGAACAATCTTCTTCCGGTGGAACAATTGTTAACATGATGTCGCTTGATATGCTTATTGGCTCCGGTGGCGTGTTGTCGCATGCACCGAGACGCCAGCAGTCAGCTTTGATGATGATTGATGCCTTCATGCCGGAAGGAATAACGCGTCTGGCAGTGGATTCAATCTTCATGATGCCGCAATTGGGCGTGCTCACTGAAGTTCAACCAAAAGCAGCAACGGAAGTATTTGAAAAAGATTGCTTGATCCATCTCGGAACCTGTGTTGCTCCGGTCGGAACCAGCAAAAAGCCTGGTCCGGTAATGAAATATACTATTGACCTCCCTACCGGAAAAGTAACAGGAACTCTTAACAGTCTGGAAATGAAAAAATTTGAGCTTGGTGTTCAGGAGAATGGCCTCCCTCAAAAAGCAAAAGCCGTCCTTGAACCTGAGCGCGGTTTTGATCTTGGTGCCGGTAAAGGGGTTAAAGTGGAAACTGAACTTGATGGCGGCGTGGTTGGAATTATTCTGGATGGCCGTGGTCGCCCATTTGACCTCTCCACTCTCAGCGAAAACGAGCGTGTTTCACACCTAAAAACATGGATGGGTGAACTTGATATATATCCCGTATCAAAAATGTCAGGTGAATAATGAATAGAAACAGAATTATTTTTCTAAGTATGATACTAATTATCCTTTTGTGCATCAGCGCTCAGGCTGAACCAAAGCGATACATAAGTTTCAACGGCGAGTTCTACTTTGATTATCCTGAAGATTGGGTTCAGCTGGACCCTCGGCTGGTTGATCATTTTCTTCAGCTTAACAAAGCAGGCAAAACTACGCTCGATTATGAAGCCGCTTTCTGTCCAACCGTTTCTGATCCGTTTTGGTCCGGACCTTATTTTATAGTCTCTATCGATACAGTTGGCGACCTGAGTGAAAAGCAAATAGATTCCGTACTTAATAATCTGAGTAAATCATTTGGATTCGGTATTAAGTATTTTCCTGTCGCTGACTTTATGACTGACCTGAAATCAAATACTCCCAGCTATGATCGTGATCAAAAAGTTATTACAATTATCAATGATATTTATGAAAAACAAAAACTGCTGAAACGGCATCTCTATGCCATGAAATTCTATGAAAAGGGAATTGCCACTTTTTATTGTTATGCGCCGGATTCAATCTTTGATAAGAGTATTGTAATATTCCAGGATGTCCTTCAGTCTTTCAAGTCAGGTGATATAGAATCAGTCCTGCCGAAGGAGAAGCTTGAAATTGCAGATATTGACGAAGCAGATGTAAATAAAAAATCCTTCCCAACGGATAATAAAGAATCATCGAATACCGGATTAAATGTTGCGATATTTGCTTGTTTAATAGTTGCAATGATTATTGTGTTGAGAAGATTTAAGAAAAAAAACAGTTAATAAATATAGAGGAATTGTTTTATGGCTCATGCCTATACCCCCGGTTTAAAAGTTACCGACCAGCTTCTGGTAAAAAAGAGAAGAATCCTCCCCCTGAAAGGTGATGTTGTAGTAAAAGTCGGTGACAAAGTTGAACCAGACGATGTCGTAGCCCGTACTGAACTTCCGGGTAATGTCGTACCACTAAACGTTGCTAATAAACTTGGCGTTCCCCCCGAGGATCTGGAATTAGTCATGCTTAAAAAAGAAGGTGATACGATAAAAGAGGGGGAGCCAATTGCCCTGAAAAAATCTTTTATTAAATGGTTCGCCAGTTCATGCAATGCAACCATTGACGGAACCCTTGAATCGATCTCTACTATTACCGGACAGGTTTTACAAAGAGGCTTGCCGATACCAGTCGAAGTGAAAGCATATGTTAAGGGTGAAGTGACTGAAATCTTCCCAAGAGAAGGAGTTGAAGTCTCCTGTATTGCCGGATTTGTACAGGGTATTTTTGGCATTTGTGGAGAAACATCCGGCAGACTTAAAACTGTCACACCCGATAACGCTACGGTGCTTGATGAAAATCTGATAACTGATGATTTGAAAGATTTGATTATTGTAGGCGGTTCATTGGTAACTGCAGCTGCTTATAGAAAAGCTATTAAAGTTGGTGTAAAAGGGATTGTTGTAGGTGGACTTGGAGATAAAGATTTGCGGGATTTCCTCGGTTATGATATAGGTGTTGCAATTACCGGATCAGAAGGCCTGGGTTGTACCCTTGTTATCACCGAAGGATTTGGACAAATTAACATGGCTCAAAGAACTTTTGATTTGTTAAAAAAACATGAAGGCGAACTAGCCTGTATGAATGGTGCAACTCAGATCAGAGCCGGTGTAATTCGCCCTGAGGTTGTCATTCCATCTAAAAAGGGAACCGAAAAAATTGATTCTGAGTCTCAAACTGCAATTGGCGGTTTAGTAATTGGATCACCAGTCAGGGTTATTCGTCATCCTTATTTTGGTAAATTAGGAAATGTAACTGCGCTCCCCTCCCCTTTGACTATACTAGAGTCGGAATCAAAGGCCAGAGTTTTGGAAGTCGAATTTGATAATGGCGAAAGAGCAATGGTTCCAAGGGCTAACGTGGAAATGATTGAAGGATAATAGCTAATTATTCAAAAAAAACCTCCCAATTCGGGAGGTTTTTTTATGTCTTAAATCTCAATAAAACTTAGTGGCCGGTTGCTTCATTAACTTTTGCGGCAGCAGTATCAACTGCTTCTTTAGCTTCACCGGCTAAAGAATCAACCATCGTGGAATCAGGCATAGCCTCATCCATTGCTGTTTCATCCATACTTTCAGCTGCTTTGACATCCGGCGGGGTCTTGTCTGATTCTTCGGCTTTTTTGCCGCATCCAACGATCAATGCTGTCGCCAGGAGAATCATCAACAAGATAACAAAAAACTTCTTCATCATTTCTCCTTCCTCATTTTAATAATTGACTTAACAATCGGCGTTAGGATACGTATTTCATAATATATGTCAAGTTTAAACGTTTTAAATAATTTCGTTTTTTAGCCTATTCCCCTGTTTTTGTTGATTATATAATAAATTTGCCATATATATTTTTTTTGCAATATGGGAAGTATTTTAAATTCGGCGTGTAACATTACTACCCGAGTAAACGTTTTAAAGAAACGGGTGTACAAAAGATATGGAAAATGTATTTATAGCCAGCATGTTCTCCGGTTCAGTATGGCAAATCATCGGAAATTCCTCAGCTTTTGGGCTGTTTATCCTGTTAGTTTTGATCATAATGTCATTGGTTTCCTGGGCCATTATTTTCAAAAAATGGCGGCAATTTAAGGCTGTTGAGGATGCCAACCTGCGATTCATCAAGGTCTTCAGAATGGCCAGGACTCTTTCCGAAGCTATGGGTCAGGCTAAATCGCAATCGGCTTCACCGGTTGCTCATGTTTTTATGGCCGGACACTCCGAATTAACAGAATTAATGGAATTCAAAAACGAAGGCGGCGGTCTTCAGCAATCAGTTAAACCGCTTGATCAACACGATTACGATATTCTTGAAATGACGATGGAACGCTCGTTAACAGAACAAATGGGCTTTCTTCGCAGTAAAATCATATTTCTGGCTTCAACCGGCAATTCGGCTCCATTTATGGGACTTTTAGGAACGGTAGTGGGGATAATGGATTCTTTCTGGTCAATCGGCGAGCGTGGCTCTGCGTCTCTGGCTGTTGTCGCTCCTGGTATTGCCGAAGCCCTTCTGGCGACTATTGTAGGCCTGGGGGCTGCTATCCCGGCTGTAATTGCATATAATTGGGCCAACAACAAGATGAGATTTATCAATGATTTTTCTTATAACTTTATTCTTGAATTTATTGGCCGCGTTAAAAAGGAAAACCACTGATGCGGCGATTCAGGCAGGAAAATTTCGGAGCTATGTCTGATATCAACATTGCCAATCTGGTAGACGTGGTTCTGGTATTGTTGATTATTTTTATGGTCTCCGCTCCCTTGCTGCAATCAGGTATCGAAGTTGACCTCCCCAAAACAAGATCGGCAGCAATTGACCAGCAGGCTGAAGGGGTGGTTATTACTATTGATAACAAAGGGGGGATGTATATAAACGATGTCTGGGTTCGTCTGGATAATTTTGAGAATGCCCTTCATACTGAAATGCAGGCAAAAAATACTAACAATGTCTATATTCGGGGGGATTCGGCAGTATCTTACGGAATCGCTATTCAGGTTGTGGCTAAATTAAAAGAGATGGGTATTGATGGCATTGGACTGGTTACTTCTCCTATCGAATCCAAATCCCGCAAATAAGGATATGAACTGATGTCCCGCGATATTATTTTTTCTGCAGTTCTTCATATAATCCTCGTGGGTATAGTTTTGGTATCTTCTCCGTTTAAACTAAAAGGCAATGTCCCCTTTGATGAAATAATCAGAGTGCAGCTTACAGCCCCGTCGGAAATCAAACCCTCTGAACCGGTCGCATTGGAACCTGTATCTATTCCGGAGCCGGTCTTTGATGAACCGGTAGATATCCCGATATCAGATCCAAAATCAATGAAAGAAGCCAAGCTGACTCCAAAAGAAAAACCAAAGCCAAAAAAGACTGAGACCAAACCAAAGGCACAAAAGCAGACTGGCAATTCTCAAAAATCCGGAAACACTAATGAAGGTGATTCTAAAGAGATTAAGACCGGCGGTGGGTCCCCTTTTGCCGGAGCGACTATCGACAATGCCAGTTTTGATTATCCATACTGGTTCACCCAGGCCTTTAACAAGATTGCATCAAATTTTAGAAATACGTTTCTGTACGATGGCACTTTGGTTTGTGTCGTATATTTTCAGGTTATTAAATCGGGCCGGGTACTTGAATTGCGTGTTGAAAGTTCATCGGGCTTTACGGAATTCGATGCGGTCTGTATCAGAGCGGTTGAAAGCTCAAAACCATTTCCTCCCCTGCCGGATGATTTCAGGGATGAAATTATCGGCATAACTTTACCATTTAAAAGCAATTGAGGTTGATAATGAAACGGACATCGGTATTATCTTTTCTTTTCTTACTTATGATTTGTATCTCAAACATAAATGCTCAGGATAATATCCGCAATATTTTCTTCGACACCATTCGGGCCGGTGATATCCGCTCTACTCCAATAGGCGTAGATGAAATGAAATATGTCGGCAACCAGTTTATTACCGATGATGATTCCTCAACTATGCGCTGGGTCACTAATATCATTCGCAAGGATATTGATTTTTATGCCAACTTCAAACTTATCCCCCTTGATTCCTTTTTTATAAAGGTATATGAAATCGCCGAGATCGATCTTCTGGGTTGGAAACGTTTAGGGGCTGATTATATGGTCAAGCTTGAGGCGGAATTCCCCGGAACCAATTTGCGCGCCCGCTGGAAACTTTTTGACACGAATACTTCACAGGAAATTGCCAAAGGGAATTTTGAATACCACAAAATGTACTGGCGGGAAATTGCCCATAACATTGCCGATGAAATCGTACATAAGCTTACCGGCGAGGAAGGAATATTCCGCACAAAAATTGTCTATGCCAAAGAGGTCGGTAATGCCAAGGAACTGTTCATTGCTGACTACGACGGCGCCAATGAACGCCAACTGACAAAAACCGGATCGATAAACATCTCTCCCTTCTTCACGCAGGATGGACAATATGTTTATTTCACTTCTTTCATGGACGGCGACCCTCAGTTATATAAGGCAAGAGTTGATAATGGGAAAGTAGAACGCGTTGCTACTTACCCCGGATTAATTGCCGCTCCGGCACTATCACCCGATGGAAACAAAATCGCCTGTGTGATGACCAAAGACGGCAACTCGGAAATTTATATTCTGGATCTCAATGGCCGAGTCATAAAACGCCTGACCAATCATCGGGCAATCGACTCTTCTCCCTCGTGGTCTCCTGATGGAAAGCAGATTGTCTTCTCCTCCGATCGCACCGGATTCCCGCAGTTATATATAATGGACTCCGATGGTCTTAATACTCGCCGTCTCACTTACGAAGGAAACTACAACGATTCCCCGGTCTGGTCAAAGCGGGGCGAACGGATAACATTTGTCAGCCGTTCCAAACGGGGACGGTTTGATATAGCTTCGATCGATACCAGCGGCCATGATTACCGTGTCCTTACCAGAGCCGGTACGAATGAAAACCCGCATTTCAGCAGTGATGGAAAACATCTGATTTATTCATCGACGAGATCGGGCGGTAAGGATCTTTATACCATGGACATCACTGGCCGCAACCAGCGCCGCCTGACCCTCTCCGGTAATTGCTCAAATCCTTCGTGGGGAGCCGTGGCGAGGTGAGGCATTGCCTCTTACTTTATTGCTAAAGTTGTCTATATTTTTGGATGCTTATGTATATCAGGGTAATATTCGCAGTTTTAATAATTGTATCTTTTACAGGTTGTGGTACAACCCACCACTTCCTTGCTCCTCGACCGCTAGATAAAGGTGAATCGTATATTGGCTTTGCATGGCATTTCGATTATAATCGCTTGCATATCATTGACATAATGCCCGATGCAAATTTTTATTTCGGAGTTGGCAGAGATTACAATCTTGGATTTGGTATTAAAGTACCCCAGATAACTGTCAACCATTTGACTGCAGCTCATTATTGGGAGAGTAATAATGAAGATTATTGGGCTGTATATTTTCATCTTAATCAAATTATAAGCACAAATAACAATCCATATCTAGAATTGGGTGGAGCATTTATTGACTGGGAAGGAACCACAAATTATTTTTATTCTGCAGGGATCAGCTATGGTTCTGGCCTGGCAGATCCACTCATTGATATGCGAAAAATTTTCCCAGGATATAAAGGCTTAATTCAACATAAGAGAAAATTAAAACTCATACCGTTTGTAAAATTTAATTCCTCAGATGACCAGGTTGGTGTTTCTTTGAGTTATTACCATGACATGACTGATAATGCTCTTGAAATCTTAGAGGAATCGTTTAAGAGAGAAAACGAGCCCTTGTTGACAATTCCCTACAATGAGATAGATACAGTAAAAGTTCTTTATAATGATTTAGCAATAATTAAGAAAAATGAAGATACTGTTTTTGTTCGTGGTCATTTTGTTGGTTGTGGCACTGGACTGGCATTTGTTCTACCAGTTTTTGGAATGTTAGGAATAGGACCTTGGTGTCCTATGGAATGGTATCATCCATTAAGATTAACAAATGACAAACCGACTTATGAACATTATTATTATACCCCCAAGGGGGAATACATTTATTTCAACAAAGATGAATTTAATAAAAAATTAGAGAACAAAGAAGATATTATTTTTCGCAGTTATCCAGAAGAGCTCAATGAAAATATCAAGATAAGAAGAGAATCAACAAATTTCTTACATGACCTATCTTTCGGATTGAGCACTTTAAAGTATTATAAATAATTTTACTTCCCCAACCTCTCCATAATCAACTCCCGTGCTTTTTGTAGTGCTTTCCCCCTGTGGGAGACGGTGTTTTTTTCTTCCGTAGTCATCTCAGCAAATCGTTTCTTAGCTGGAGGATAATAGAAAACCGGATCGTAGCCAAAACCATTTCCCACTGCGATATCCTCGGCAATAACACCTTCAACTGACCCTTCGATTGTATCAGTCGTCCCATCCCCCCAATTGATTGCAATAACGCATTTGAACCTTGCGGTTCTTTTCTCTTTTGGAATATCTTTAAGCTCACGTATCAATTTATCATTGTTCTTAACGGCGTTGCCGTCTTCCCCTGCATACCGCGCAGAATAAACACCCGGAGCACCACCCAGAGCATCAACCTCAAGTCCGCTGTCATCGGCGAGAGCCGGAAGATTGCAGAACTCGGCTATGGCATTGGCTTTTAAGAGAGCGTTTTCAGCGAAGGTCTTCCCTGTCTCTTCTACATCAGGGAATTCCAGGAAATCATCGGCAGTAAGAATTGTCACGGGGAGATCTTCGAGGAGTTGTTTAATCTCTCTGATTTTTCCTTTGTTATTTGTTGCGAGAACAAGCTGCAAGAGGTGGAACCTCCCTCATTTGATAATACATTTTATTCATTCGGCGGAGACAAGCCCCGCCTCTACGCGTAATGTCGAAACCGCAGGGGTTTAGACCTACAAATACTTTGGAATCCTACCCAACATATTCTTTGGTAGCCCACCGCTTGCGGTGGGTTTACTGTTCAAACATTATGGCAGGTTCGAAAACGAACCTTCCCTACTAAGCTCTTCAACTGCTACGAGTAATATGGGTTCGTTCCGGAGTCGTGGTCGGTGTCATCAAGAACTTCGGTAATTTCAGGAAATTTAGCGCGGATCGCTTTTTCAATACCATGCTTAAGAGTGACATTCGCCGAGGCGCATCCCTGGCAGCCCCCGCTCAGGCGGACATACACTTTGGTACCTTCTACTCTGGTCAATTCAGCCATGCCGCCATGCGAGGAAATATACGGATTGATCTCTTCGGCAAAAATCTTTTCAATCTCTTTGCGTATCTTCTCTTCAGTAGGGAGTTTTGATTTCAGATCATCGGTTATTAACTTTTTACCAGAAGCAATTAATTCACGAACAGAAGCACCGATTTTTTTACCAAGTTCCGGCCAGGAATCAGAATTTGATTTGGAAATTGTCAAAACATTACCGGCGACCAAAACACTTTTGATCCCTTTTATCTTAAACAATGCTTCGGGCAAAGGAGAATCTTTAGCCATCTCTTTATTGCGGAAATTAAATGACCCCTCGATAAATCCGGGATGTTCGACAATAAATTTGCAGACATCAGGGTTCATGGTCGGTTCGCCGGTTATTTTAATTTGCTTATTAGCAGACATGTTGATACCTCATTTTTAAACGCTGAATCCTTTAGGGACTCCGTTAGACTTACTTAAACGGTACAGATGCTTGTAAGTATAAATTCCGGTATTGTGGCCATCGGAGAAATCAAGCGACAAACCGTAATTACCCACCTTGTTCATTCCTTTGATGCTGATTTCAAGCGGGACAGAATTAGGATCCAGTGTCCGCTTACCGGAGACTTCATCCACACAGGAGGCACAACTGCAGTTGATTCTGAGATCATAAGCTGAAAAAGTATCAACATTACCACCCGGCCAGCGAACTACGAGAGATTGGGGAGTGGCTAATTTTATACTCTCCGGTTCATCCATCGCCGTTCTTCCTCTCATTTTTTCAAGAGATTGCTGCAATTGTTCAGCCAATTTTATATAGGCTTTAGCAGAAGGAGATTCGGCTGATTTTTCAATTAACGGAACACCCATTTCACCACTGAGCATAATTTCCGGATCAAGAGGTATACTTCCG
>JBDRQG010000067.1:0-2901 GCA_043826475.1 bacterium | reverse complement strand
CAATTCTACTATATGGGAAAAAGCTATCAGGAAATTTCCACCCAGACCGGCCGGGTTATATATAAGCTTGAGGCTCTCCATAAACGGGCCCTGAAAAAACTTGAAGCCCAGCTTCAAGGATTTGTAAGCAATCGTTTTGATATAAAAAATCGTTTGAAATCAGATTGCCCAATCTGTAATTCAGAATATGCTGATGAAATCAATCATATTATAGCCAACAGAAATCCCCAGGATACCTGGCGGCCGATTCTGAAAATCCTGAATGAAAAATACGGCATAAAAATCCGCTCCCCACAAACCCTGATTGGACATAAAAAATATCACACACCTTGTGTGTTTAACCACGAGACTTTGTGATGAAAATTTGTGGGAGGCACACGTCCTCGTGTGCAGCCATAATTGAAATAATACTACACCGGCAGACGAGGGCGTCTGCCGGTCACAAAATAGGTAAAAAAATGTGATGAGAAATGGTAGGTCGAACCACCTGTGGTTTCGACAAAGGATTAAAAAAATTATAAAAATGAAAAGAGTGAAAAAATGGAAGCTAACCAGAAAGAAAAAAAAGTACGCGGCGAACATTGCCTGAACATCTTTGTATCCTATGAACTAAAAAAGCAGCTTAAGGATTTAGCTGAAAAGTACGACCGGACAACATCCGATATCGTACGAGCAGTTATACGTATCGGAATCCCAATGATGGAGGGATTGTCACAGGCCGAAGAAGTCATGGTTAAAGAATATATCCAGTTATTTCGCAAACTCAGACAGGTGAAATCATTAAAAGAAGTCTAACCGGCAAAGCCTGCAGGTATTACCTGATTTATTTTTACTTTCTCAAATTGTTTGGAGAATTATATTAAAGAGTTATAAATTATATCTGAAGGGAATAAATGTCTGAGCGTTTTAAATTTAATCGTTTGGAGGTATCCGGATCATTAGGTGATCTGGGGACACTTTTACCGATAGCTATTGCCATGATTCTGATAAATGGCCTGAATCCGCTAGGTCTCTTTTTCAGCATTGGCCTGTTTTATATTTTCTCCGGAATATATTTTGGTGTTACAGTACCGGTCCAGCCGATGAAAGTAATCGGCGCTTATGCCATCGCTACGGCCATGTCCGCTTCGCAGGTTTATGCATCAGGGCTTTTACTGGGTGTAATTTTATTACTGATTGGATTGACCGGTGCCATTGATCTCATCAAAAAGTATACCTCCGAAGCCGTTGTCAAGGGAGTACAGGTATCGATAGGGACTGTTCTGGCGATAAGCGGATTCAAATTCATACTGGGGACATCTAATTTCCAAACATTACAATCTAAAGCCGAAAGCATTCTTCCCAATATTAACTCCACTGACATATCAGGCATAGCTATAGGGATTGTATTTGGAATTCTGACGCTCCTTCTTCTTAACAATAAAAAATTCCCGGCTGGTCTTGTAGTTGTGGTTGGTGGAATCATACTTGGAATTTTTATGGGATATGGCAATGGAATGGGATTAAATATTATCGGATTTAACCTGCCGGAACTATTACCCTTCGATTTTCCCAAAGGGGTTGATTTTAATTTCGCTCTCATAGCTCTGGTATTACCGCAGATTCCTATGACCATTGGCAATGCTGTTCTTGCCTACACTGATCTGTCAAAACAATATTTTGGCGAAAAATCATCAAGAGTGACCAACCGGGGGGTATGTATCAGCATGGCGTTGGCTAATTTTTTTAGTTTTCTTGTCGGTGGGATGCCCCTCTGTCATGGTGCCGGGGGATTAGCTGCTCATTATCGTTTTGGCGCCAGAACCGCTGGATCGAATATTTTTATCGGGGCTGTTTTTGTCATTCTTGCTGTAATATTTGGCAAACATATCTTATCAATCCTTCATCTTCTCCCCATGGCTGTACTTGGAGTCTTATTGGTCTTCTCTGGTTTGCAGTTAGCGGTTATGGTCAAAGATCTTAAAAACCGCAAGGATCTGTTTGTAGTTATGCTGATGCTGGCTTTGACCCTGACAACAAATTTGGCGGCGGCTTTTATTGCCGGGATAATAGTAGCTCAGCTTTTGAGATGGGAAAAGTTGTCGGTCTGAATAAAATCTTGGTGATCCGGAATTTTAATCGTATAATATTACATGCGACGTTATATCATTACCTTTATTTTTATTTTAGTTTTCTCTGCAGTTGTAAATGCCCAAACGCCGACTACTTTTGAGGAAGCCAAAGAGCTTTCAATTCAGCAAAACAAAACGATCCTGCTGGAATTTTTCCGAGAGGATTGAGAGTACTGCGAATTAGCCGCTCGTGAAGTGGAATCAGAAGATGTTGTAAAAGAGGCTCTGATAGATGTCATCCATCTCCCTCTCAATGTCAAAAAGGGAGGAGAAAAGCTCGGTGGTTTATACCATGCCGGGCCATATTACCCACTGTTTGTCCTGACCAACAGCAATGGCGAGGTTATCTATCGCTGGGAAGGGTATACGACGGCCGACAGATTCATTGGTTCCTTAAAAACAGGTTTGTCTGACATTACCACTATCGAAGAACGAGTTGAACGGAATAAAAATAATCCCAATAGTCGTGATATTAATTTTCTCGCCAAATATTTCTCAGCCATTGGTGAATATATGGAATCCAACAAGTATTATCGCATGACTGAAAAATTAGGTGGTAATGCTGCACGGGATAACTCGTTTCTGATTTTTCAGAATTACGCCGATGCTATCTGGAACGACAAGCTCCCCTTTGATTCGATATATGCGCCTGCTGATGATATTATTAATTCCATGCGATCCCTTAAAGACAATATCCGAAAAGCAGCGATGCTGATAACCAATCTGGCTCGTAAAAAAGAGCGCACCGATGACATCTGCAAATATCTTCAGGCGGGGATCGATGCTACCG
>JBDRQG010000066.1:0-10457 GCA_043826475.1 bacterium | reverse complement strand
TACATACATCCGGATCGGCAATATGAGCCATTGTCTGTGCACCCCGAAGTCCGACTTCCTCCTGAACACTGGCGCAGCCTAAAATAGTATTGGGGTGTTTGATATTTTTAAATTTCCTGAGAATATCAAGCACCAAGGCGCAGGAAACGCGGTTATCAAAGGCTTTAGACATATAGAGATTAGGGTTAGCCATAATAGCAAACTGGCTTTCAGGAACAATAGGATCACCTATTTTTACTCCAAGCTTTTTCTCGACATTAAATTTCTTCTGAACCCCCAAATCGATATACATATCTTTTATTTCAGGAGCCTTTGTTCTATCCTCGACCGGAACCATATGCGGAGGAGTCGTTCCTATAACGCCGATAAAAGTACCTTTGGAAGTAATTACTCTCATTTTTTGGCCAAAGGCAACCGATCCCAGCCAGCCACCGAGAGGGAGGAATTTGATATAGCCTTCGTCAGTGATTTCTTTGACCATAAAGCCAATTTCATCCATATGGCTGATTATCATTATCCTCGGAGATTTTGAACTGCCAACTTTACGGCCCATAATCGAGCCCATACGATCGTATTCAATTTCATCAACCAGTCGGTTCATCTCTCGGGCCATTATTTTTTTGATCTCAGTTTCATAACCCGAAACACCGCTGGCTTCGGTAATTTCTTTCAGCAGTAATTCTGTGTTATCCATGACTCACCCTATTGTTAAATTTACTTATCTACAAAACAAACCATTTAAAAATTGAATGAATAAAATAATTGTTCAAATAGCAAGACCGTTATATATCTAAATGTTCCGAAAGTTCAGCCAGGCAATTTATTCTTCTTGTAGCCAATGGCATATCCTCCGGGTATTCACGGTCTTTTTTGACTTTTAAAATCGCCGCCATCCCGATTCGTTTGGGACCAACGATATCTTCCTGATATCTATCACCTATATAAACACATTCCGCCGGGGCGTATCCGGCCATATTTGCGGCATGATAAAAGATATCAGCATGAGGTTTCCGCACCCCGAATGTCGAACTGAATATCTTGAAATCAAGAAAAGGTATAATGCCGAATTTTTTCAGTTCTCCTATATGAATTTCCTCGGGAAAAATGGTATTTGAGACTAATCCAATTACAGGAAATCTATTTCTGATTTTTGCTAAGGTTTCAATGGTGTCATCATAGCAATACAACATTTCATCAATAAGCCGATAGAAAGATAGAAAGAAATTATCAATAATTTTATCATCATATTCGATATTCAAATCCTTGAAAAATATTGCAGCCACCTCTGGAATATTCCATTCTTCCAGGGTATCCAAAGCATGTTGACGATAGCGTTCCTTTATTGTATTAAAGCGATAAAGATATTCCTCTTCATCCGGAATATCAAAGCCTTCATGTATCATGAATTCCCGTGTCTTTAAGACACACCTGTTACCCAGTTCATCCCAGGAGTTAAACTCGTATTCAATTAAGGTCGAGCCGAGGTCAAAAATTACTGCTTTTGGTTTTAGTTTTTCCAATTCTTCCTATTTCTCAAGGGCCGCTTCTAACAGCTTTTTAATTAATTTGTCAAAATCTATACCAACCGCTTTAGCGGCCATAGGAGCCAGCGATAACGATGTCATTCCGGGAAGAGTATTAATTTCCAGGAAATGATGTTTGTTATCATCGTCCAAAATAAAATCAACTCGTGCTAATCCTGAAGCACCAATCAGATTGTAGATTGTGCGGGCATTGCTTTGGATAGATTCCGAAACATCGGTGGGAACATCGGCCGGAACAAAATATTCCGATTTGCCGCTGGTATATTTTGCTTCATAATCATAAAGACCGCTAAGGGGTTTTATTTCAACTACTGGTAAAGGGTCGCCATTTAGTATAGCTGCAGTCATTTCCCGACCGGCGATAAATTCTTCGACAAGTATATTGGGGGATTCTTTTAAAGCTGTTTTCATGGCATCTTCAAGTTGATTATAACCTACAACTTTTGTTAAACCAACCGTTGAACCGCCATCGTTAGGCTTGACAATAAAGGGTGGCTTAAAATAGGCAGTGATATTTTCTATCAGGTCTTTTTCAATTTTCCCTTTTTCCACTTTGCATAGTGCCCATCTGGGAGTATTGATATGTTCCGATGCGGCCAGATGTTTGGTTATTGATTTATCCATTGCTATGGTTGAAGCGGCCATCCCCGATCCGGTATATTTTTTACCGGCGAGATCTAAAAGACACTGCATTCTTCCGTTTTCCCCATATCCGCCATGAAGTCCGTTAAATACAACTTCCACATCATTATAGTCATTAGCTAAATTTTGTTCGGTAAGAGTATATTTTCCCGATTTAATTAGTGAGTTAATATCAGCACTTCTATTTTTATCACCGATCATAAAAATTCCATCTTCCAATAAGTTTTGTCCGGTGCAGGGATCAACAGCCAAGACCTTATGTCCCAAACGCATCAAGGCTTCATAAATCGCTTTACCTGTCTTGAGAGAAACCGCTCTTTCCGAGGATTCTCCACCGGCTAACAAAAGAACTTTCATTGGGTTTTCTTCCTCACCTTAATAATTTTCCAGACAATAATAACTAAAATCGATCCGATTATAAGAGGCCAGGCTATGATATTATACGTTTTTATATAATAGGTAATCCGATCATAATTTTCAATCAGAGTATACCCCAGGTATAATAGCAAACCTGAAAAAAGGATATATGAAATCAGGGAATAAAAAAACATTTTAACCGGATGAAATTTCCCAATCCCGGCTCCAATAGCTATAATAGAACGAAACCCGACAACAAACCGGGAAAACATCAAGAGCATCGCCCCCCATTTGGGGAGACTTTTCTCGAATCTTATAATATCATCGGATGAAAAATATTTGTAATTTTTCTTCATAAAATAATCACGGCCATATCTTCGACCAAATGAGAACATGATCATAACCGAAGCCAATCCCCCGGCTAAAATTAAAAATACTGACATCACTGGTTCCAATCGCTGGGCGGAAATCAGGCCTCCGGTAACTACAATAAAAGTATCTCCCGGAAAGGGTGGAAAGATATTTTCTATAAAACAGGCAATGAACAGAGCTAAATAGACCCATACTGAACCATAGGAGAATATCAGGTCCAGCCACTCAGTTACTTGTGTCGGGCTGTCAGACATTGCGTTCTATAAGGCAGACAGCCATTGCGGCTATCCCCTCTTCCCTTCCGGTAAAACCGAGCTTTTCGGTGGTGGTGGCTTTAATATTAATCAGATCAGATTTAACTCTTAATATTTCCGAAATTACCTTCCTCATCTTTTCTATATGGGGTGACATCTTCGGAAGTTCGGCAATTATAGTCGCATCGATATTAATAATCTTCCTGAACCCGGCTTTGCGAATTATTTCATTAACACGGCTCAGCAAAACCGCAGAGTCCGCATATTTATATGAATCATCATTGGGAGGAAATTGCTGTCCGATATCAGGTAATCCGGCCGCGCCAAGAAGAGCATCCATTATGGCATGAAGGAGAACATCGGCATCGGAGTGACCCTTCAGTTTTTTATCAAAGGGAATATGTACGCCGCCGATGATAAGCTCGTCACCCTCTTCAAAGGCATGAACATCAAATCCTTGTCCAATCCTGAGATTATCCATTTATTCCTTTCTCAATAAGAGCTTCGGCCAGTTTTAGATCCTGAGGAGTAGTAATTTTAAGATTTAAACCTGACGGTACTACAATCTTTACTTTAAAACCCCGGCTTTCTATAAGCTGAGCATCATCGGTAAAATAATTACCTGCTTTTAATGACTGTTCTTTGTGGGCTTCCATTATTAAATCATACTGAAAAACCTGAGGCGTCTGGGCGCAAAATAGCTGCTCCCGATTGACCGTTGTAATAATAAAACTATCAACAACTCTTTTTACTGTGTCGGCAACAGGGACAGCCAGAATCGCTCCCTTTTCCTTTTTTGCAACTTCAACAACCCGATTAATATCATCAGTTCTTATCATTGGACGAGCCCCGTCATGGATAGCCGCAAATCCTGTCGAAATAGGAAGGGCTTTCAGCCCATTGTAAACAGATTCCTGCCTTGTAATTCCACCAGCAACGATCTTAGTAACTTTATCAAATCCATAAGGGTCGATTACTTTTTCAGATACGTAAACAAGGTAATCATTGGGGACAACAATTATAATTTTATCAATTGACTCAGCCATTTGGAATTTCTCAATTGTCCATGTAAGCATCGGACGGCCGCAAATATCATGAAATTGCTTGGGTACATCCCCGCCGTATCGGACCGAATTACCACCGGCAACTATAATGGCATAAACACTCATAAGAATGAATATATGCGGGATTTTATTCAAGCGAAAGTGTAAAAAATCAGAGGATCAGCATGGCATCCCCATAGCTATAAAAACGCATCTTGTTTTCAATTGCCGCTTGATAGGCATCAATAATACGTTCGCGTCCGGCAAAGGCAGAAACAAGGATTATAAGGGATGATTTGGGTAAATGGAAATTTGTTATTAAATGATCCACAACATTGAACTTATAGCCCGGTTTAATATAGAGATCAACCATATCTGAAAAGGGCTGAATCTTGTTGTTTATAATTTCAGCCGATTCAAGCGTTCTGACAGATGTAGTCCCAACTGCAAAGATACTTCCCCCTTTGGAACGGATATTATTCAGTTCAACAGCAACTTCAGGCGTGATTTCGGCAAATTCAGGATCAACAGAATGACTTTCAATATCATCCACTTTGACCGGCTTGAATGTCCCCGGGCCAACATGGAGAGTTATTTTGAGAACTTTAATTCCATTTTCCCGGAATTTGGCTAACAGTCGTTTAGTAAAGTGAAAACCTGCAGTGGGAGCGGCGACAGCTCCGGTTTTGTCATCACCGGCAAATATGGTCTGGTAGCGTTGTAAATCCTCAGGCTGGTCATCACGTCTGATATAATGCGGCAAAGGGATGTGGCCACAATTATTGATAATGCTCTCCAGTTGTTCTTTGGATTTAAACGATACTATCCATTTCCCATTGCCAAGATCCTCAAGAAGCTCAACAGAATCGTTTTCAAATAATATATATTCACCTGTTTTTACTCTCCGCGATGGGCTAACAAAGGCATACCATTGCAATTTGTTAGTTTCATTGACCCTTCTGATAAGAAATATTTCAATATTGGCCCCTGTTTTTCTAAACCCGAAAAGGCGTGCTTTGAAAACTTTTGTATCGTTAACTACTAGAGCATCTCCCGGTTTTATAAATTCAGCTACTTTATTGAAAGAATCAATTTTCTCGTAACTATTTTTTGAATTCCGATCTATTATCATAAGTTGGGACTGATCTCTTTCGCGTGAAGGAAACTGGGCTATCAGTTCCTGAGGGAGGTTATAGTCAAAAAGTGAAATATCCATAAGTGAATATAGAATTAATAATATATAAGAAAAGGAGTAATATCAAAAAGGCAGCCCATTTTGTAATATATTATATTACCATATGTTATACGTAATATATATTGTTATACTTTAAATATGGCAAGCCCCAAAAACCCCCTCTGGCTCAGAGGGGGCGAGGTAAATCACTCAAAATTACTTATCATTCGAGAACAAAATCTACCTTATGCGTAACCCAGTACAAAACCGGCTTTTCTTTATAAATTGCCGGTTTATATTTATTATTTGAAGTAGCCTCTTTGGCGGCATCATCTAACCAGATAAAACCCGATGATTTATAAATCTCGGATTTCAGAACCTGACCATTTTTATCAACCAAAGCCTTAACATAGACTGAACCGGTGATCCCTGCATTCTCAGCAATTTTTGGATATTCGGGTGTTTGCCTATAGGTAATTACCGGCTCGGTATCGACCGGAATAAATTCATTCATCTCAGGCAAACTGTCATCTTTATTTGAATTAACATCTGAAGTATTTTCAATTGACTCATTTCCATACGATGGGATAGCGCCTAATATAAAAAGGGACAAAAAAGCAAAAGCCATCAGTAATACGAAAGGATAAATCATCCTTTGAGTATTGATAGCCAGTGTTTTATTTCGATTATTAATATTTTTATACATTACTCCATACCTTTCCCAACTCTTCTCTTATCAGATTGTGTGCGCATCATCAATCTCTTTCCTATAGATACGCAATACCCCGGTATTTGATTCACCAGAAATAGAAAAAAGTTGAAAATATTTAATTTTTTAAAAGATATAAATTTTAAAAGCTACCCATCAATCATCGAGGATAAATTCAACTTTATAAGTAACACCGACTTTTATAGGCCTTTTATTCTGAATCCCAGGCTTGAAAATATTCTTATAAGCTGCCATAAGTGCTGCTTCATCCAAAGCCTGATTCTCTGATGATTTTATTACTTCGGCTTTGATAACTTTGCCATTCTCATCAACTAATGCCCAGATCCAAACCGTTCCTGTAATCCCAGCTATTTCACACAGACGGGGATACTTGGGAACATATTCTTTTATCATTACCGGGGGTTCTTCAACTTTTACAAATGTTGTTGGCGTGATCTCTTCACCGACACCATAGTAGCTGCCGTTCCCTCCATTTCCAAAATCGATATTATTGTCATTCCCTGTAAAAGGACCATTACCTGAACCATTTAATATTGCTAATTCTTCATTGGATGCAATGATTGTCATATCATCATCAGCAAACAGAGAATCTGCAACTGGGGTTGGAATGCCAACATCTGCAATTATCTCTCTTCGACTGCCGCTATTAAATTGTGGAGTTTGATGAACAATTGAGAATATTGTTGGTTTCGGAGCTATACCATCATCACCCTCAAATGGTATAACGGAATCCATAATTATATTTGGTTTAAATATTGAATATAAAGCAACAGTCAGAAGAATGGTTATCACAAGAGTAGTTACACTAGCCATCCCAATCAGCATATTTCGCTGATAAGTGGCTTTGAGTTCATATGCCCCGTAAGGCATATATGAATTATAATTATTTGATACCATGATACTCTTCCTCCATCCTTAAAGTTATCAATCCTATTATAAATACCATCAAAAACTCGTTTTCTTCCCGTAAAACCAGTTTCTACGATTTCCTAATCAGGCAGATAGAATATCTTCAACATGGAGGGGTTATAATATTGACGGTTATGTAGTGCAAATCGCTCAAAAATAAGCATAAAAAAACCCTCCGAAAATTCAGAGGGTTTCTAATTATCAAAAGACTTAATTGTCCAAAATAAAATCTACTTTATAGGTTACCCATACTTTAATAGGCCGCCCATTTTGTATACCCGGTTTGAATTTGTTTTTGTAAGCAGCTTCAATCGCCGCTTCATCAAGTGAATCGGTTCCTGAGGATTTCCCAACCTGGGCTTTGATCACAGATCCGTTTTCATCAACCAGCGCTTTAACAAAAACACGACCGGTAATTCCAGCCTGTTCAGCCAAACGCGGATAAGTCGGCTTGTGTTCATAAATCATTTCAGGATAAACCTCAACAGGAACGAATTCATCAGGAGCCGGCATGTAATCATCATCCTGAATATCAACGACAATATCACCACCAGACTCTCCAGCGACAATATCCGGAGCTACGATATCAGCCAGCTCTTCTTTGGTTGCCAGAACGACATCATCGTCCACAACTTCATCATCAGCTACCGGTTTTGGAATACCGACTTTTGGAGCCGCCACATTGGGCTGAGCAACCTGAAGCTGAGGCTTGGCTTTGGCGATTGTCGGCGGTGGTCCGAGATCAGCAACCGTTTTAATCACAACCGAGGGAGCTTCAATAATGTTATCATCAGGTAAAGCGGCAATGATCCAGAATATTGAGAGAATTAAAAGGACAAATCCCAGAGTACTGAGAGTACCAATCATAAAATTACGCTGGTATTTTGCTTTTAATTCAAATGCTCCATAAGCGCTATACAGGGCGCTGCTTTGTACTTCCATTATGGCTGCCCTCCTCCCATTGAAACAGCAGCCCGTGCCGCTTCAATAATTTTATCATCACGAGGGTTCCATTCACCAATAGCATATCTATATGAGAACTTTTCTTCTTTCGTCAGGTCTTTGATATCTTTATTCAGTCGTTCAGCCGTGTATTGATTCCATGATCTTTCAATAAGATCAATTTCATCGAGGATATTAACCATATCCGCATAGTTGGCGTCGCGATGTATCAAAACCAGCGTGTTCAATTTGCTATTTTGCTGATTCTGTTCCTTAAGTAGTCCCCGTAAAGTATCATTATACAACTGATACACTACAGTATCGGGGCGATTCGGATCAGGCGGCAACAACAGAGGAAGATTGTCAGGAGTAGGTGTTTTTAAATTCCACCAGTAGAAACCTTCTCCATCAACACGAAGAGTAATCAAGTTGGATTCTTTGACTTCAATTTCTTTATCTATATCATCAATCGGAGGCAAGTTAATTTCCATTGCCTGCGGCATAGCAAATACGGTCGAGACCATATAGAAAATTAAAAGAAGAAAAGCGATATCCACCATTGGAGTCATATCAATACGAATTGATATTCTTCGCTTTGGGCGCCGTAAACCTTTTTTCCCGCCTTTTTTCTGGCGTTCTACAACATCACCGGCCATGGATTACTATCACTCTCCTCTCGGAATAGCGTTATACATTACTTCATCAAGCCTGGTCGGTTTCCTGATCGGTAATAATCAGGAATCGTTCCAGGTGGTTTTCCTGCATGGACGACATTACATCATCCATAATTCCAAACGATGCCCGTCTGTCGGCCTTGATTACAATCAAAGCGCGAATATTCTTGGCGCGAGCTTTATTTATTTCCGCTGAGACATTATATTTATCACAAACACGAACCACTCTTACGGTAGTTTCTATATCCCTGCCTTCAACATTGATCGTTGCCTTCTGGACATAATCAACATACAAAGAATCAAACTTAGTGACCGTGATATTAATAATATCCTTATCCGGTAATTCAATCTGAGAATGGGAGGTGGGCAGTTCCACCGCACGTGCTTCCGGTGGTTTAAACTGGGTTGTCGCCATATAGAAAATTAATAAGAGAAAGGCGATATCCACCATCGGCGTCATATCGATTCGGATTGCCACTCGCCGCTTCTTTCCAGACATATCTTATATTCCCTGTTTTGCTTTAAGGATCTGAAGTACTTCAAAGGTTGCTTCATCAGTAGTATAATTAAATGCGTCAACCTTATTAACAAAAAAGTTATAGAAGAAAATACCAAGAATACCGGAAATAAGACCGCCGGCAGTATTAACCAAAGCTTCAGAAATACCGGTTGCCAGTGCCGTAGCATCAATAACACCACCCTCGACATTACCGGTCGCCGCAAAAGCACGAATCATACCAATGGTGGTTCCCAAAAGACCTACCATCGTGGCGATTGAAGCAATGGTTGACAATGCAATCAGGTTGCGCTCAAGAAGGGGTCCTTCAAGAGCATTGGCTTCTTCAATAGCAGACTGGGTAAGAGTGATTCTCTTTTCAGCGTTATATTCGCCTGAATCTTTTATTTCACGATAACGATCAATACCAGCTCTTAGAACGTTGGCTGTGGTGCCGCGCTGTTTGTCGCAAGCAGCCAGAGCACCGTCGAAATCGTCATTCTGAATCAGGGTTACCAGTTTTTTAAAGAATATCTGAACTGAACTTTTGCCTTTGGCAACCTTGTAAAGAGAAACATATCTCTCAATAATAAATACCAATAGCATGACAAAAATCATGATAAGAAGCACTACCAGGGGACCGCCCTGATAAATGGAGTGAACAATTGGATTTTCTGAAGTTCGGAATACTCCGTACCACAATCCAAAACCAATTGCAAATGCTATAAGTGCATTAAGAGTTACGAAGATCGTCTGTTTAACCACTTGAAAAATCCTCCAAGTTATTTAATCAAATAATTTAAATTTCCACACCTTTAACAGCAACCAGAATAGAGGCTCCTAAAGTCACAATAATTCCCCATGAAATAGTATCGAGGAATGTTCCGACTCCATAAGAGTCACCGAGACTGGAGAAAGTTGAAGCAGCATCAAAACCGTAACTTGCTCCGAAAAATGAAAATAATAGTGTTGCACCAAACAAAATCAACAACAGCCAATTATATTTTAAGATTTTCTTCAATTTTAATGCTTTTTCATCAGCTGAACCTTTTAAACCAAAAAGGCCATACACTGTATATGCTGGAAGAGCTATACAAAGGAGAGTGTAAAGAAGAAATATAATTCCGGTAATTATCAGAACGAAACCGGATGAAAATAATTTTCCACCAACCGATCCAATAGCAATCAAGGAGCCCAGACCGCTAAGACGAGTATTTTCCTTATAGATTTTTTTCTTAGCTATATAGCCATGAATAATCTCTTCTGCCGATCCTTTTTGTTCAGAAACAGCTCCTGCTTCACCTTCTTTATCAGTGGTTG
>JBDRQG010000065.1:0-20503 GCA_043826475.1 bacterium | reverse complement strand
AACAAATAAAGTGTAAATGCCATTGCTTTGTCATTTGATAATCATATATTCGATTTCATATTATGAATCGATTACTTCAAGATTTAAATGATGCCCAGTACAAGGCCGTAGAAACTACCGAAGGGCCTCTTCTGATAGTAGCCGGGGCGGGTTCCGGAAAGACCAGGGTGTTAACCCGGCGGCTTGCCTATATTCTGACCGAAAGAAAAGCCGAGCCGTATCAGATTCTGGCAGTTACCTTTACCAACAAAGCGGCTGGCGAAATGAAAGAAAGAGTCGCTCAATTGTTGGGGGGAGATATACCCGGTATGAATGTATCGACTTTCCATTCGTTTTGTGCCCGTTTACTAAGGCAGGAAGCTGAAGCTCTCGGATACGACAATAAATTTACGATTTTTGATGCCGCTGATTCAGTAACGCTGATAAAAAACTGCATTAAAGAAATGAATCTTTCAACGACACAATTTGTCCCCAAAGCCCAGCTGCGTAAAATATCTAATGCCAAAAACCAGTTTATTAGTGAAAATGATTTTGCAATTAAAGCTAATGGTTACTTTGAAACCACGACTGCAAAGCTTTTTTCATATTACCAGGAACGACTACGAAAATGCAATGCGATGGATTTTGATGACCTATTATATAATGCGGTTTTGCTGTTAAAAAATAATGAGGAGATTGGCAACAGGTATCGCAATCGTTTTAAATATGTACTGGTTGATGAGTACCAGGATACCAACCATGTCCAGTATCAACTGCTCAGAACTATTGTCGGCGACCATAATAATATCTGTGTTGTCGGGGATGAAGATCAGTCCATTTACGGCTGGCGCGGGGCTGATATCAGAAATATTCTCGATTTTGAAAAGGACTTCCCCGGGGCTAAAGTTATAAAACTGGAATTGAATTACCGCTCTACTGATGTCATTCTCAAAGCGGCTTCATCGGTTATCAAAAACAATGAGGCCCGCAAAGATAAAACACTATATACCAATCAAACCGGAGGGGAGAACATTAGCCATTATTTGGTTGATTCAGCCAAAGATGAAGCTGTGGCTATTATCGGCGCAATAAATAATAAGCGGGGTGAAGTTGATCTCAGGGAGACGGTCATATTATACCGCACCAACGCCCAATCGCGCCCATTTGAAGAGGAGCTCCGCCGACATAACATGCCCTATCAGATTATAGGTGGGATTTCTTTCTATCAGAGAAAAGAGATCAAAGATATAATGGCTTACCTGAAATTGATTGTTAATGTCAAAGATGATGTTTCATTTCAGAGGACAATAAATTATCCCAAAAGGGGAATAGGCCAGAAAACACTTGAAGATATTGCTATTCATGCCCAAAGGAACGGTGCTGCTTTTTATGAGGTAATTCAGAAAATTAAGAGTTACCCTGAGCTTTCTAAACAACTAAAGAAATCTCAACCTTTTGTAGATCTTATCGAAAAATATCGGATGATGCAGGAGACGGTTCCTATTGATCAATTAGCAGCCGAGCTGATTGAGGATCTGAATCTTTTAGAGGGACTTCGTTCCGAGGATGAAATTACCGGTCAGACGAGAGTGGAAAATATCGAAGTATTTATTGAAGGGATGTCTGAATTTGCCCGGGCTAATACCTATGGCACCCTGGCTGATTATCTGGCTGAAATTTCACTTTTTACTGATATTGATAATTATGCTGATACTGATGAAAAATTAACATTGATGACGATTCATACTGCCAAAGGTCTGGAATACGATGTTGTTTATCTCGTTGGTTTGGAGGAAGGGTTGTTCCCCCTTCAGAGATCTATCGCTGAAATAATGGAGCTTGAAGAAGAACGGCGCCTTTTTTATGTTGGAGCCACCAGAGCCAGAAAAAAGCTGGTTCTTTCTTCGGCAACAACCCGTTTCCGGTTTGGCGAAGTAACCTCGACCCCATCACGATTTATAAAAGAAATTCCTGCTAATCTTATCGATCAGATCGACCGTCGAAACCAGTATAAATATCAATCCACTTTTGCGGGGAAACAAAAGGGGCTTTTTGATTTGGAAAAGGCGGAACCGGTTATTCAAGGCGAGCATTATGAATTCGAAGGGCATGAAGCTTATAAACCGGGAAGAATAGTACATCATCCATCATTTGGCCGAGGTAAGATAATAAAAGCCGAAGGATTTGGGGAATCATTGACATTACAGATTAATTTTGCCGGGCTGGGACTAAAAAAAATAATGGTTAAATACGCCAAGATCAAGGTAATCGGCTAAAAAATATAAGACAGGTCAATCTGGACAAATAAAATCCGCAATCATTTCTCTAACTTTTTTCACCTCATAAGCTTAAAAATCAATTTTAATATATAAACATATTATTATTTGTTATTATTCCGGGATTGATTATATTTAATTAAATATTTATATAACCTGTTTTATCTCATATGGATAAATAATTCAATAAAGGGAACAAAAGGACCGGGAAATATGTTTTGTAATGTAGCAATAGCTTGCTTTACCGGTCTTTACATTTTATGATTGTATCTTATGGCAGATGGTAAAGCGACAGATTTAAAAAAGCGGAAAGAATTTGAAATACAGGCGTTACCGCACATGGACGCTCTTTACCGCACCGCTCTGAGAATGACAAAAAATCAGAATGATGCCGAGGACCTTGTGCAGGAAGCCTATGTGAAAGCTTACCGCTTTTGGGACCGATTTGAATCGGGATCAAATTGCCGAGCCTGGTTATTTAAGATAATGACAAACATCTTTATCAATGATTACCGCTCCAAATCACGATCACCGGTGTCGGTCAATGTTGATGAAATAGATGACAGCTTTCTTTATGGTCAACTGGCGGCGGTTAAACCGGGTGAGAATCCGGAAAAAGAATTATTCGCCAAAATAATGGATGACGATGTCAAGAAAGCAATTGAGGAACTGCCTGATGATTTTCGACTCGTGGTTGTCTTATCTTTTCTGGAAGGGTTTTCTTATCAGGAAATCGCCGAAATTGCAGATTTGCAATTAGGAACAGTAAAGAGCCGACTGCACCGAGGGAGAAAGTTGCTGCAGAAAGTATTGTACGAGTATGCTGTTAAAAATGGCTACATCAAGGATATCGCAAAATGAATTGCCAGGAAGCGCTGAGTCTGTTATATGATATAATTGATAAAGAATCTTCTGAAATCGACGCCAAAGAAGTCAAGGAGCACCTTGACAAATGCAAACACTGTTTTGAGGCTTATCGCCTGGAACAATCGATTCAGAACTTTATCGATGAAAAATTAGCCAAAGATCAATCACCGGCTAAGTTGGATCACCTCAAAAACAAGATTATGCAGAATCTTGATGAACTGGATTCATGCCATTCGGATAAGTCGAAAAAAAATAGTTTTTTTAGACTCCCGGTGGTTTTGATTGCTGCAGCAGCCTCAATAGCAATCCTCATCGGGACTGCATTTATCTCGAATGCACCCAATGACCACGATAAGTATTATGTCCCTCTTGAACAGGCACACTGGGCGGCTGTGGAAAATGCTTCTACTGGCAATAACACTGATCTCGCTTCTCTTATAAATGATGCTTATCAAAGTTATCGCTACCAGATTGATAATACGGTAGGCAGCTTCCAACTAATCAGTGGCCATTATGAAGAAATCCTTGATGCCCACATGCTTCATTTTATTTATAAAGATAACGGTCGCCTGGTTTCGGTCTTCATTGCCTCTGATTCCGAATTTGATTTACCACCCGATCTGAAAGAAAAGGGTGTTATTCATAATAATATTAAGCTTTTTGATCATGACTGCAAAGGCTGCCGTTTGGTTTATCAGAAACAGGGATCAACAATTATCATTACCGCCTCTGCTGATAAAGATGTGGATTTGATGGAATTTATCCCCGGACGTTCATCAATTTAAATAAGAAGATAATTTTTTTATATTAAAGGGGCTATTTATCGCCCCTTTTCTCTGTTTAAATTATAATTTCAAATTTGACTTTATCTGTGTCTCCCCGATATATTCACCCTTATGAAGAATAAAAATGAGTTGAAAAATTTTAGAAGCGGAATTGTTAAATATCTCTGCTTTTTTCTATTATTACTGGCGGGTTCTTTACATGCAGAAAATAATCTCAATCAGGCAATTTGTGATATCAATGTTATGTATCTGGCCGGGGACGAAGAGGCTATTGACTGGGCTTCAATCTACTATCTTAACAGCCAACAGGGATGCCGGGTTGATATCGTTAAGCTGAATAAAAGATCAGGATATGAATATGTAAAATCATCGATTCCCGATCGTGAAATTTATCTTCATAAATTTTATTTGCAGGAATCTGATTCGGATATGTTTGACCGTCTTACCAAAGAATTGTTCAGCTTCAGGCGGCCAGATATTGTTTTAATGAGTTTAAGCAGTGATGATAATTTATACAATGACCTGAGAGGGTATATTATAAATCTTGAGGCTTCTCCCGATTTTCAATTTAACATTCTGAAAATATATGAGCAGACAACAGAAACGGGACAGGAACTGGACGCAGCCAGGCAGGTAGTTCTAAATGTCAATGAAATGGCTAAAACATATCAAAGCAGGATGCGTTACGAAATCCCCTCGCTGAATATAAAATATGTTGATTATGATAATCACAATCGACCTCTGGTCAGATATAATCTCCTTTACGATCAAGCCCTTGAATCAGGAATTGGTACGGGATTTCTAACTAATATTGCCGGCAACAGGCTTGAGTCCATCTTTGATAAACTTGCCACTACCGGACCAAAGAAGATTTCTCTGAAACGTCAGACCAGAGATTTCCTTTCATATTTGAATTATGCCCGCAGGACATCCGGAGGAGAGCAGGTTGAATGGATTCTTAAGGGCTATAGAACTCTTTTAGATATTACCCAAGTTGTTACTCGTGATGAATTATATACTTCTCGTAAAGATCTGACATTCTATTTTGAAGAATTAAACCGGAAGATCAGAGATGCGGCGCAGAAGGCCGTTGGTATAAACTGGGATGGCAATATTACCCTTCGCGACTCTCCCCAGGGTACTAAGCTAAAATTCAGGGCTTCATTATCGGCTAATGGTCCCAAAGAAATTGAGCTTCTTTCTATCAGGTTTTATCCTTATTGGCAGGATAATATTATCACTATTGACAGTCAACCGAGGATTGTATCCCCTCATCAGGTTTATGAAAGGGAATATCTGGTTGATATCGATCAACAGTATCTCAAAGCCGAACAATCCGACTCGTTAATATTTGAAGCTGAACTGAAGTATGGACCGATACCGATAACGGTTCGAAATACTATCCCCATCTGGGAACGCCCGGAATTGGATATTACCTTTGAACCCGATTTTTATTTTATTCCTTCGCCTGCCGAACTTGATATTGATCGGGTAATTTCATCCCGAACCATCAGAGCCATTATTACCAAACCGGAAGATTATATTGATACGCTTAATCTTGAATTTGCCACTCCCAAAGGCCTCTTTGCCGGGGCGTACAATAAGAGAGTTGTTCTTGAAAAAGGGATGACCCATGAAACGATCCGTATTCCCTATTCCATCTCTAAATTATTTGAATTTGGCATCCAGCCGTTAACGTTATCACTGTCAAAACAAAATAATATTTTGGCAATCGATACCGGAATTGTAAGGATAGCCTCCTGTAATATCAAAGATGTAATTAAAATCGGCTTTGTACCTGATACCATCGGTCTGCTCGAAGATATCCTCCAGATGACCGACGCCGGTTATCGTCCTTTTACGGATAGAGGTCTGATGACTGCTGAATTGGATGCATATAATGTAATAGTTATTGGGTCGGGATCATTCCGAAATTATCCCTCTTTGAGAAAAATAAAATTTCGTTTTGAAGACTATGTCCGAAACGGAGGTTCTCTGGTTGTGCTGGGTCAGCCCGATGACTGGCCCGAAGATATGCTTCCGGTCATTTTATCTCCGGTTCAGGAATTTGTTACAAAAGAGGAAATTACCAATCGGATCGATCAGGCTCTCCTTCTGACACAACCCTATAAAATATCCGAGCTTAATCTCTTTTCATCATTTTTAAAAAAAAGGGAAGTGGCATCGGCGATAGTCGCACCCGCGGAAATAGTCTTTGTTACCCCATCAGGATCAGCCCTGCTTTCTGTTTCCAGAATCGGAGAGGGCCAGATTATTTATTGCGGGCTGCCGTTACTGGAGCTTATTTCAAAACTTGATATTGATGCTATACATCTCTTTGCTAACATTTTGAACTATTGATTCCAATCATTGTTTAATTATCAATGTTAATTATAATGATTTATAGATATTATTTATGAAAATTGAAAGTCACAATAATACACAATCCGAGAGCAGATTTACTACCATCACAAAATACCTTAAAAAATATAAATGGTATCTTGTTTGGGGAGGTCTTTCGGTATTGATGGCTAATGTCCTGATGTTAATCATTCCAGCTATAACCGGAAGAATTATTGATGGCCTTCAGGAAAATGCCCCCCTTTCGGAAGTTCGCAACTTGGTTATGATTTCCATCGGACTCGCCATTTTATCCGGTATTTTTCGTTTTGGCACCAGAAGAACCATAATCTGGATGTCTCGTTATCTGGAGTATGATTTACGGGAAGAAATATTCGGTCATCTTTTGAAACTCTCCTCATCATTTTACCATCAAAATCGAACCGGTGATATCATGGCCCGGATGACTAACGACCTTGAAGCTGTACGCCAGATGGCCGGACCGGCCATTATGTATTCAACCAATGCCGCAATTAATCTGATTATAGGTTTTTCATTTATGATATATTTCTCACCCAAACTAACCCTAATCTCAATGGCGCCATTGATTATCATGCCTATGGCTGTGAATAAGATCGGCAACATCTATCATAAAAGACAATCGGCCATCCAAAAACATTTTGCTCTTCTGAGTTCAACAGCCCAGGAAAACATTGCCGGTATCAGAGTGGTCAAAGCTTTCAGGCAGGAAGAACCAGAGATTAATCATTTTAAAGGGATCTCACAAAAATATATCAGGCTCAATATGTCTCTGGCCAAAATCCAGGGTGTTTTTATTCCCTTGATGCGTCTGGTAGCGGCAGTCTCCTATCTTACCGTTTTTTACTTCGGAGGAATGGCAGTTATCAATGGCACTATGAGTCTGGGGACGGTTATTGCCTTTTTTGGTTATCTGAGCATTATGCACTGGCCTGTTATAGCCGTGGGGTGGGTGGTATCTCTTTATCAGCGAGGAATAGCTTCTCTTGACAGGATTAACCGTGTACTTAGAACTACTCCTGAAATAGAAAATAATAAAGAGAATTTAAAGACCGGAGAAATAAATGGAAAGATTGAATTCAGGAAGCTTAGCTTCTCATATAACGGCCAGAAAATATTGGATGAAATTGATCTAAAGGTAGAATCGGGACAGACTTTGGGATTGATTGGTTTGACAGGTTCCGGCAAAACGACGCTCGTAAATTTAATTTCACGATTAAACGATGTTCCCAATGGTCAGCTATATATCGATGATGTGGATATCAATGACTGGGAATTAAAAACATTGCGCAGCCAGATCGGTTTTGCTCCCCAGGAACCATTTTTGTTTTCGGATACTATTGAAGGAAATATTAAATTTGGAAGTTTTGATACCAACGACGAAGCTCTTTATAGAGCCAGTGAAATTTCTGACCTAACCAAGGATATAGAATCATTTCCGTATAAATTTAAAACAATAGTCGGCGAAAGAGGGATTACTCTCTCAGGGGGACAGAAACAGCGAACAGCTATTGCCCGTGCAATATTAGTCGATCCTTCGATTCTAATTCTCGATGATGCCACTTCTGCGGTGGATACCGAAACCGAGCATGAGATCCAGCAGCGTATCAAAACCGTTCTCGATGGAAGGACTTCGATAATAATATCCCACCGGGCATCGTCGGTTAAAGATGCTGACATTATAGCCTATCTTGAAAATGGCAAAATCGTCGAACAGGGAAGACATACCGAATTGATGAAGCTTAAGGGGCATTATGCAGAGTTGTATCACTCACAGCTTCTGGAACAGGAACTGGAGCAATTATGACCTCAGCTAATGGATACCATGAAGAAGAGGCTTTGGGGAAAGCCTATGACGCGCGGTTGATGAAACGGCTTCTCAAATACATGCGTCCCTATCGTACCATGGTTGTATTTGCCATCATTTTGATTTTCCTCGGAGCAGCAGCTCAGATTTCTCTCGCCTTTATCACCAAACATGGTATCGATCAATATATCGATAAGGGTATTGCTGAAGGTTTTAAAAGTGTCGCCTGGTATTATTTGGGCATTATATTTCTGGTCCTTTTATTCAGTTATGCTCAAATTATGGTTACAGTCTGGCTGGGACAAAAAGTACAACATGACCTGAGGATGCAGATATTCCGCCATTTGCAAAATTTGCATACCGGCTTTTTTGATAAAAACCCGGTCGGAAGATTAGTAACACGGGTTACCAATGATGTCAATACATTAGATGAGCTTTTCTCGTCCGGGGTTGTGGCGATGATCGGGGATATCTTTATGATCCTCTTAATCGTTGGCGCCATGCTTTATCTTAACTGGCAATTGGCTTTGATAACTTTTGTGGTTTTGCCCCTGCTGTTTCTTGTGACATTTTTATTCAGAGCCAAAGCCCGTGACGCTTACCGGGTTGTCAGGTTAAAAATAGCCCGGCTTAATGCGTTTGTTCAGGAGCATATTACCGGAATTATTCTCGTCCAGCTTTTCACTCAGGAAAAAAGAACCTCAGAGAAGTTCAGTGAAATTAACGCCGATTTAAAACTGGGACACCTTCGATCGGTTATCTACTATGCCATGTTTTTCCCGGCGGTGGAAATTATCGGCGCCGCCTCTATCGGCCTCCTTCTATACTTTGGAGGAGTACGGATTCTGGACAAAGCTCTGACCTTCGGAGAATTGACAGCTTTTATCTTTTTGGTGGAACGATTCTATCTGCCTATCAGGGATCTTTCAGAAAAATATAATATCCTGCAATCATCGATGGCTTCATCAGAGAGAATATTCAATCTGCTGGATACTGAACCAGAAATTAAATCTCCGGATTCACCTGAAAAAATTTCTGAGTACAAAGGTAAAATAGAAATTGAAAATGTTTGGTTTGCTTATAAAGATAACGACTGGGTAATCAAAGACCTCTCTTTTACCGTCGAACCGGGCGAAAGGGTTGCTATTGTCGGGGCAACTGGAGCTGGGAAAACTTCATTGATTTCGTTATTGTATCGTTTTTATGATTACCAAAAAGGCTCAATAAAAATTGACGGCATACCAATAAGTAAAATGTCACTTGACGACCTGAGGTCACATTTGGGTTTGGTTCTTCAGGATGTATTTCTTTTTTCGGGCGATTTTGCGGGGAACGTACGGTTAAGAGATGAAAATATAAGCGATGAAAAAATAAAAAAGGCTCTTACAAGAGTAGGTTTTGACCGTTTTCTAAAAGATCTCCCTGAGGGAATTAACACCGAAGTTAAAGAGAGAGGAGCCACCCTTTCAACCGGTCAAAAGCAGTTATTATCATTCGCAAGAGCTTTGGCCTTTAATCCTGATATTCTGATTCTCGATGAAGCCACCAGTTCAGTCGATACCGAAACAGAAAATCTTATCCAGAAGGCATTGGAACAGTTAATGGCCGGGAGAACCTCGATAATCATTGCCCATCGTTTGTCAACGATCGAAAAAGCGGACAAAATTATTGTTTTGCATCATGGAAAAATTCGCGAAATTGGGAAGCATAAGGAATTGTTGAAGCAAAAAGGAATTTACTATAAATTATATGAAATGCAGTATAAGCACAACGAGAAGACAGATGTTGTTGTGTCAGGGAAAAAATAAAAAAATGAGTCTCAGTAAAAAACAGATAAAAGAATTATCCGATTTCGCCGGTGAAATGGCTTTAGGTGCTGGGAAAATTCTAAAAGATGGATTTAATAAAATACATCAGGTTAAACTCAAAGGGCGGATCGATCCTGTTACCGAAGCTGATCTCAACTCCGAAAGACACATCGTGTCATTTATTAATAAAAGATACTCGGAACATAATATCCTCGCCGAAGAGGGTAGTGGGAATGGGGAAGAGGCTGAATTCCGATGGATAATTGATCCCCTTGACGGGACCGTAAATTATGCTCATGGTTTTCCAATCTACTGTGTCTCTATTGCCCTTGAATACAAAGGGAAAATGTTGCTTGGGGCGGTATATGATCCGGAACGGGATGAACTTTTTCATGCAGCCAGGGGCATGGGATCATATTTAAATAAAAAGAAAATTCATGTTTCAAAAGAAACCAATTTGGAAAGAGCATTATTAGCAACCGGCTTTTCATATACTGTAGGTACCGACAAGAAAAACAACCTTGGATTGTTTGCCCGGATGGTTAAAAAAGCCCAGGCAGTCAGGCGTCCCGGTTCGGCGGCAATAGATCTTTGCTGGCTGGCCGCTGGTAGAATCGATGGTTTCTGGGAGCTCTATCTGCATCCCTGGGATACAGCGGCGGCTTTGGTTATATTAGAAGAAGCCGGGGGAAAAGCGACCAGAATCAATGGGAATCCATATTCTATCTTCAATGATGATATTTTGGCCGGAAATAGTCGTTTGCACAAAGCCATGAAAGCGGTTTTAACAAATAAATGATTTGGATATTATAACATAGATAAACAAAGTCGATAAATTATATATGAAAGAATTTATGGTAAAACCTGTTTTAATAAAATCCACCTCCGGAATCAGAGGTATTGTTGGCAATGGCCTTGACCCGGTTTTAGCGGTTCAATATGGAGCCGCTTTTGGCAGTATGCTGAAAAAGGGCAAAGTTGTTGTCGGGCGAGACAGCCGGGTAACCGGTGATATGATTATGACGGCTGTTATTTCCGGGCTGACAGCAGTTGGAATCGATGTCATAAATGTCGGAATTGTCCCCACTCCTACAGTTGAAATTGCTGTAAAAGGGACTAAAGCAGCCGGTGGAATATGTATAACAGCCTCGCATAATCCTTCTCAATGGAACGCCCTTAAGTTTTTTAATAAGACCGGCGAATTTATAACACCGGCAGAATATAAAATATTAAATACTATATTTGAGAAGCAAATTTTTTCATACCAGCCTTTTAATAAAATCGGCGAAGTTTCTTATCAAAAAGACTGGATTTGGAAACATATTAAAAAAACCTTAGCGGTCAAATTCCTCAGCCTTCCAGCGGTTAAAAGAAAAAAATTCAAGGTGGTAGTTGATGCTGTTAATGGCGCCGGTTCGGTAGCTCTGCCTCTATTATTAAAAATACTCAATGTAGATGTAGTTGAGATCAACTGCGACAACAGTGGTAAATTTGTGCATGAACCGGAACCGATTCCGAAAAATCTGAAACAATTACAAAAAGCTGTAAAAAAACACAAAGCAGATTTGGGTATGGCCTGTGACCCCGATGCTGATCGTCTGGCTCTAGTCGATGAAAAGGGACTGCCTATCGGCGAAGAGTTGACTCTTGCTCTGGCTGTAAAAGAGGTCCTGCGTAAGAAAAAAGGAAACGTTGTTATAAATCTCTCTACCTCAAAAGCCACGGAAGACATTGCCAGGATGTCAGGGGCAAAAGTATTCTATTCCAAAGTAGGGGAGGCCAATGTCGTTCAAATGATGCATGCCAAAAAAGCCCTTGTTGGCGGAGAAGGCAACGGGGGGGTTATTCTTCCTTCTTTCCATGCCGGCCGGGATTCTTTGATTGCCGCGGCCCTTGTTTTATCATGTCTGGCCAATGAAAAGAAACCACTTTCAAAACTTGTTGAAACTTTGCCGAAGTATTATACTATAAAGACTAAAGCGGCGCTTCCAAATAACTTCAAAGCACGGCTCCTGAAATTTGGTAAGGAAGCCAATAAGTTATTAGGCAGAACAAAAATAGATCGGCGCGACGGATTGAGGTTTGATTTTGCTGATGGATGGGTGCAGGTTAGGACATCCAACACCGAACCGATTTTCCGTCTGATTGTCGAAACTAATGATCAAAAACTAACCGACCGATTAACTAAACAGGTCCTTAAGTTTTTTAGATGAACAGGAATAGTTTATGTGTGGAATAGTAGGATATGTCGGCCCCAGGATGGCCAAACCGATTTTGATGCAGGGATTAAAGAGGCTGGAATACCGCGGGTATGATTCCGCCGGTATTGCTTTGCTTTCAGATTCGGGTTTGATGGTTGCCAAAGAAGCGGGAAAAATTGCCAACCTCGAGAAGCTTCTGGGGGATGGTGATTACAACTGCAATCACGGCATCGCTCATACCCGCTGGGCAACTCATGGCGAGCCGACCCAGCTTAACGCTCATCCTCACACTGATACTCTGGAAGAAATCGCTCTGGTTCATAATGGCATAATTGAAAATTACCGCACTCTAAAAGAATTCCTTACACGCCAGGGATTTGAAATCAAGACCGAAACCGATACCGAAATTCTGGTGCATCTGATCCGTTTTAATTACCATGGTGATTTGACCGAAGCTGTACGTCAGGCATTAAATCAGGTGGATGGAACTTACGGAATAGCCGTTATATCATCCCTTCATCCCGGACTGATTGTTGCCGCACGGATGGGTTCGCCGCTGGTTATCGGCAATGGTGTCGGTGAAAATCTGATTGGATCCGATGTTGCCGCTTTTCTGGAATACACCAACAAAGTCGTTTATCTTGAAGATGGCGAAATCGCATCTATTACCGCCGATGATTTCAGTATTACCACGGTTCATAACGTAAAAATAACACCTACTATCGAAGAAGTTTCATGGACACTGGATGAAATTGAAAAAAGCGGCTATGACCACTTTATGCTCAAAGAGATCCATGAACAACCAACAACCCTGCGCAACGGTTTCAGAGGACGCCTTAACTGGGATCAGGGAATTCCGATATTAGGCGGCTTGAATCTACAGTACGATGAACTCCGCAATATCAAGCGCATTATCCTGACCGCCTGTGGGACATCATGGCACGCTGCTATGGTCGGCGAGTATTTTATCGAAGAGTTAGCGCGGGTTCCGGTGGAAGTTGAATATGCTTCGGAATTCAGATACCGCGCCCCTATTTTTGACCCAAACACTATCATGCTTGTCATCAGCCAGTCCGGTGAGACGGCTGATACTCTGGCTGCTATGCGCGAAGCCAAAAACAAAGGGATAACGGCTCTCGGTCTGGTTAATACTGTCGGTTCGACTATCGCCCGTGAAACCGATGGTGGGGTTTATATCCATGCCGGTCCGGAAATTGGCGTTGCCTCGACCAAAGCGTTTACTTCACAGGTGGAAGCCCTCTTTTTAATTGGAACTCTTCTGGCGCGGATGCGCAACCTCTCCGTTACACAGGGACAGGAGATAATCGACAGCCTGATTAAAATTCCTACTCAGGTGGAAGAGATTTTGCAAACCGAGGATCAGATCAAAAAAATTGCCGAGCAATATTATAAGGCTAACAACTTCCTCTATCTCGGACGGGGGATAAATTTCCCCGTTGCATTGGAGGGCGCTCTTAAATTAAAAGAGATTTCGTACATCCATGCCGAGGGATACCCGGCAGCGGAGATGAAGCATGGCCCAATTGCTCTTATAGATGAAAACATGCCGGTGGTAGTAATTGCTCTGAAAGATCCGGTGTATGACAAAGTTATGTCCAACATTGCTGAGGTTCGGGCGCGCAACGGCAAAGTGATCGCAATTGCTACTGAAGGAGACACCGAGATTGCCGAACGGGTTAACCATGTCATTTATATTCCCAAGACTTTCCGCCTGTTGACGCCGTTGTTGTCGGTTATTCCATTGCAGTTGTTGGCCTATCATATCGCCGTGATGCGTGGCTGTTCGGTTGACCAACCCCGCAACTTAGCGAAATCGGTTACAGTCGAATAATTAGATTATTAAATATATTGAAGTAGAAAAGGCAGTCAGAAATGGCTGCCTTTTTTTGTATTAATGTGATTGACATGTATAGGTTAAATGATTAATTATAATTTACTTTTAAAATTGTCTCAAATTATGTTAAATTTAGATTGAATTATGAGTATTAAAACAAGAATTATAAATGGTGACTGTTCTCAGGAGCTTAAGCTCTTGAAGGATAAGAGTGTAGATCTGATTGTAACTTCACCGCCCTATGCTGACCAGAGGAAAAATACATATGGGGGCATTCATCCCGATAATTATGTGGAATGGTTTCTTCCTATTTCAAATGAATTATTAAGAGTCCTGAAACCATCTGGAACATTTATTCTCAATATTAAAGAGAGAGTCGTTAAGAGTGAACGTCATATTTATGTATTAGAATTGATAATTGAGATGCGGAAGCAAGGGTGGTTATGGACAGAAGAATTCATTTGGCACAAAAAAAATTGTTATCCTGGTAAATGGCCAAATAGGTTTAGAGATTCCTGGGAAAGACTTCTCCAATTCAATAAGAATAAGAAGTTTAAAATGAATCAGAAAAATGTAATGGTACCTGTTGGGGATTGGTCTAACGGTAGACTAAAAAACTTAAGTAATACTGACAAAGTAAGAGATGAATCAAAGGTAGGAAGTGGTTTTGGAAAGAATATTTCAAATTGGATAGGGAGAGATAAAGTTTATCCTACAAACGTTCTTCATATGGCTACTGAATGTAATAATAAAAACCACAGTGCTGTTTTTCCTGAAAGTTTACCGGAATGGTTTATCAAATTACTTACTGACGAGAATGATTTAGTGCTTGATCCATTTATGGGTTCAGGTACAACAATCAAAGTTGCAAAGAGATTACGAAGAAATTCAATTGGGATTGAAATATTAAAAGAATATTGTGAGTTGGCAAAAGAACAGATTAAAACACCTCAAATAAATTTGCTTGAAGTGCAGGGAAAGCATGAATTCAATCAATATTAGTGATATAACAAGATATGTTGAAAAAAACATTAAATCCTTTCATCAAAAACGTCTTCAAAGCCTTGAAGAATTAAAACTTATAAAAATCTTAAAAAGAAAAAATCCATATTTGTATCGAGCAAAAAATGTTCTTACTGCTCATGATTTAGTAAAAAACTTGCTAGATGCACATTTATCATCACAAGAAGAAGCCATTTTTGGGGAATTTCTTGAGGGTTTAGCAATCTTTGTCAATGAAAAAGTATATGGTGGAAAGAAATCTTCAGCTGAAGGAATTGATCTTGAATTTGAGAAAGATAGTAAGCATTTCATTATATCAATTAAATCAGGACCTAATTGGGGGAATAGCCAGCAAATTAAAAAGTTGAGGGATAATTTTAAAAAAGCTGCAAGAATTTTAAGAACAAGCGACTCCGGAATCATTGTTGTTGCAATTAATGGTTGTTGTTATGGAAAAGATAATAAACCCGATAAAGGAGATTATCATAAATATTGTGGACAGCGATTCTGGGAGTTCATCTCAAATAACGCAGATTTATACACTGATATAATAAAGCCGATTGGTAATAAAGCAAAAAAAAGAAACGATAAATTCAATAAGGAATATTCAAAAGTAATAAATAAATTTACTTTAGAATTTTCGAAAATATATTGTGATGAAAATGGTTCATTACTGTGGAAAGAACTGTTAAAATTTAATTCAGGTAAATAAAACATTAAAATCAATCGATTTAGATCTAACAACTGCAAAACACGGCTGCCTTTTTATAATATAATTGACTGACAAATATGATTACTGATATATAATTTATGAATCAGTGTCATGACATTACCTTCAAACCCTACACCCGCAACAATTGGGAAGAGGCGCTCAAGCTTGAGGTTCTTCCCGATATGACGAAATAATCTATACTCTTCCAACGGGTAAATCACACATCAATTCGATAAATGACCCGATGGGTCTTTTATCTTGACTCCTCTGCAGCGCATGTATTCCTTAATTTAGAACAAATATGAAAAGGGATAAATATGTTTAAGAAATTACTTATAGCGATACTTCTTTTGTTTATAATTTTCATCGCCGGCCTTTATTTCGGGCGCAACTACATTGTCAAATCGGCGATAGAAACCGGAAGTGAGTACAGCCTTGGAGTTAATACTAATGTAGGATCGGTTAATCTCGATCTGAGCGGGAAAAGCCTTGAGATTAGTGATTACGAAGTCAACAACCCCGAAGGCTACGAGGGAGACTTCTTCCTTAATATCGAGCAGGGCATAATTGCGGTTGGCGAGGGATCTATCTTTGCCAATGAAACCAGGGTTGATTCCTTGATACTGGACGGCATCAATATGTCATTTGAAGTAAAAAATCAAAAAGGTAATTTTTCTGTTATTCAGAATAATATAAAAAATATCAATTTTGATTCGTCACCGGATAGTGAGCATAAATTTTTCATCAAGAAGCTGGCTATTAGAAATATCAAAGTTAACGCTGCCCTGGATTTTCTGGGACAGAATAGCGGTACAACTTTCACTGTTGACAATATCAGTATGGAAAATATCGGAGGAGACGAAGGAGTAACAATCAGCGAAATTACAACCAGGATAATGAAGAGTCTTATTTCCAAAGCAAAGTCGTCAGGCAGCGATGATATCTCTGAGATGTTTAACCTGGATGCAGGCAAACTGGATGAACTAAAATCCGATGTCACTGATAAGGTAAAAGACCTTGGAGAGTCAATCTTAAAGAAATAGGAAAAAAGTTTTTTTCCCTCTTCAAATACATTATTGAAAAGTATGGTTTTGGGGTAAAAAGTGATTATTGATTCAGTTAAATAATATCAAAATTTAGATGCAAAATTCTACTAAATTACTGTGAAACAATCAAATAAGTTTTGTTTCAAAGGTTATTGACAATTGGTTGCCAAATAAAACCATGTACTATATTTCACAATAATATCGTTAGTTCTATCCGTTTTTTCTTGACAATACCGTTATTATTTATAAGTTAGTGAACGATAACTAATGGAGTTCTTTAATGGCTGAAAAAGGATCAAACAGAAAAATTCAGATTGTCGAGGAAGCTTCCCGACTGATTTCATCGGATGGATTCGATGGCATGACCATGAAGCACTTAGCCTCTGCCTGTGACATTTCCGAACCAGCCCTTTATCGCTATTTTTCTTCAAAAGATAAAATATATGATGCTGTACTGGAATCTATCGCTAATCGTCTTAATAATGAAAAATTATTTAAAAAACTGGAGAAGGAAGAGGATGTATACGTCCTTCTTTCAACTTTAGCAGAGCATATAATAGATTTCTATTCTAAAAATTCCGACCTTTACCGCTTGCTTCTCTTTTCTGCTCTCAATGGGCATGAAAAAGCTAATCAGGTTTTTAATATGATCCGTGGCAGCTATGTCAAGTTCCTAATCAGCCAGTTTGATCGCCTCTACAATGCTGGAATAATTGTCAAAAAACATAATGAGATAACGGCCCGTTGTTTTACCGGTATGGTTTTCGACTGCTCTCTGTCCACTACCCTGTGGAAAGGGATGCAGGGGAAAAGCTACAAGCCGGCTGAAGTTATAGCCAACAATGTGCCTATATATGTAAGAGGACTTAAATCTAAAGAGGATTAACCTGAAATAATAAGAAATGATCTGGTGAAAATAATAAAAATTAACTATAAAAGTGAGTTAGCAATAACTAACTATCTGGAGGAGAAATGAAAGAAATCGGTAACATTTGCCCGACAAGAAGGCTGATGTTCCTGGTGATGTTCGTGGCGGCGGTTTTCTTTACTGCGAGGAGCAGTATTGCCGGTGTTCCGGATGAAACATGTGCCGGCTGTCATGAAAATGCCGAAGGTTTCCATAATACGCCTCATGGAACCTATTTTGAGAAGGATTCGAAGCTTATGGAATATGGCTGCGAATCATGTCATGGCTCAGCATTAGAACATATCGAGGAGGGTGATCCGGAAAAGATCATCAACCCGGCAAACCAGGATCAATTTGGCGGGGACTTGCTCTGCCTAAGCTGCCATAAGGGGCAGCATATGGACGACTGGCAATTCTCAGCTCATAATGCTGCTGATGTCAGTTGTACCGGCTGTCATGCAATTCATACCACCGAGATTACTTCGGTGAAAAAATCATCGCCGGAACTCTGCTATGACTGTCATGCCACAGTTAAAGCGGCATCATATATGCCATCGCATCATCCGATAGCCGAAGGCAAAATGGACTGTCAGGATTGCCATAATATTCATGGCGGTTCAACATCTTTTGTGCAGGACTTCAGCAAAAACGAACTCTGTTTCAGTTGTCACGCTGAAAAAGAGGGACCGTTTGTATATGAACATTCTCCGGTTGTTGAAGACTGTATGATGTGCCATTCAGCTCATGGCTCGGTGGCAGATAATCTATTAAAACAAAACGAACCGGCTCTTTGTTTGAATTGTCACTCGATGCACTTCCACGCCGCTCTTACCGGTACCGATCAGGAATTTTCCCCATTGGCTAATCCGGAAAGAGAATCGGTTTCTACCCGTGATGCCTGGAAGAAGAGTATGTTAACCAAATGCACCCAGTGCCACACTCAAATTCATGGTAGTGATCTGCCCTCACAGGCAATCTCAACCGGTGGCAAAGGTTTAACCAGATAGGAGGAAGGCATGTTTAAATTTTATCTAAACATAATAGTTTGCCTGTCTGCCCTGTTGATAGCCGGTGCTGTTACAGCCGAAGATAATCAGGCTGCAACAACCGACTATTCAGTCTGGTTAGGCTCGCATTACACCGATTTCAAAGATAATCCCAATAAAGTAGGTGAATATAATCTCGGCAATGATGATGATATCTTACCCGAATTTAAACTAAATGTAATCTCAAGATCAAACGGTAAGCTGATATATTTGAATAGTCATTATTATGATAAAGAGAATGTCAACGCCAGGCTGAAAGGCATTTTTGGCGATCGATTGAATTTTGAAGTAAAGTACCGCTCACTAACGAAACAGCAGGGTCAGGATCTTCTTGACAATATGCAGGCTCAGGAATTTGCCGGACTTAATGCTGATTTCACTGACAAGGCGGGCGGCAAGATGATCACTCATGAGATCACCGACCCCGGTGCAGATTATAATTATAATCGACATGAGATTATGACCAAAGTCAGCCTGTTGCTATCAAAGAAGAATAATTTGAAATTAGTCGCAGCTCATCGCAGTATCCTTAAAAAAGGGACCGAGCAGTTGGTTACATCCAACCACTGTTATAGCTGTCACCTGACTTCAAAGACTGTTGATGTAGACAAACAGACTCATCAAATCGAAGCCGGTTTGGAAGCGGATGTTAAGGATTACAGTGTTGGTTATACTATGGGATACCGGACATTCAAATCTAAGATTGAAGATGCAACAGCTGATTATGACAATGCTCAACATCCCGTAACCGGTGGCAATGGCGGTGAATTCGGACCACGCCTTATTTATGAAGATACTACTTTGCCTTATGGCGTTTATCCTGAAACGGAAAAGATGTCCCATAAAGTACGTCTTAAAGGTAAAGTTGGCAAAGGTCGTATTGCTTCATCATTTGCTTACAGCAAAACGACAAATAACAATACTGATCTGAACAGCGATGCTATTTCAGGTGCAATTAATTATACTGTACCACTTTCTCCAAAAACACGACTTATCGCCAAAGCATCAGTTATAAAACTGACAGCGGATGACCCATTTATCGATTTGCCTACTTATCGTGAGGGTACACCAGCTCCGCCATACATTGATTTTGATTTCACCAGATATTCATCTATCGATAGATTGGATGGAAAATTCTCGGCAGAGGTTATCACTCGCTTGAATAATCGGTGGACTCTTTCTGTTCTGGGAGAATTCAGACGAATTGATCGTGATGATTACCCTGTTTATAATGAGGGCCTGACAACCAACAAAATTATCGGTCAGGCAAAATTCCGCTATCGGAATGGATTGAAATATACCAGTTCTTTCAAGTATCGATATGAGAAAACTTCCGATCCGTATGTCTCTGGCAAAGGTCTTTTCGAAGATATAGGCCGGGATATTTTAGAGCCATTAGAGGGTTCTTCGTTTATCTTCTATCTGCAGCGTGAAGATCTTCGCTATCAGAATATTACAACCGAACCGACCGATAAACATCAGTTCGATTGGAATCTTAACTGGCAGTCGAACAATGAAGTCAGTTTTAACATCGCGGCGAAAGTATCATATGACAAAAATTCCGATCTGGACAGCCTTGATGTAGAACACTTCTCGGCTTTACCCGGATTTGCCATTAACTTCATGCCGGATGCCAGAACGGTCTTCACATCTGGTTATACTTATGGATACTATAAATCGCGAGGGCCGGTTGCTGTAGCCCTTTTCGATGGCTGAGCGGGCCATATTAATCGCGACTCCGTGGGAGACGCTACGCATTATGGTTCCGTTTACACTATGTCTGATTACAAGACCAACGCTCACAATTTGTATCTGACCGGAAGTTTTCAAATA
>JBDRQG010000064.1:0-2007 GCA_043826475.1 bacterium | reverse complement strand
GGTACGATCATTCAGGATAATGTCTCGATCCGGACCTATCCGCATCAGCAATTACATATTGGGAATAACTGTATCATTATGCGGGGAGATATCATCAAAGGCAATTTACGAATCGGCGATAATACCCGGATTGAATCAGGCGTGAACATGACCGGCAGTGATGAATACCCAACTGTAATCGGTAATAATGTTACAATTAAGGGAACGACATATATTTTTGGTTCCATAATCGAGGATGATATATTTATTGAACATTCGGTACTGAAATCTAAAAAAGTTGAACGGATGTTAAAAAAAGACGGCGCCATTCAACCGGTTCGCTGGGTAATGCCCCAACCCCAGGGGCTGGATATAATCAGCGATTTATAAATAATTTTGACTTAGAATACTATAGAGTTCCCACACAAACACAGAGAAGTATTATTAATGTAATCTCAGTATTTTCTCTATGAAATTCCATTTGATATGCATTATTCGTAATGTGTCCACATTCGGATAATTTTAACAATTTTTTCTTCCCTGTATATCTGATATACAATCCGGTGCTGAATGTTAATTCGTCGCGAATAGGCACCTGACAAATCGCCAACTAATTTTTCAAATGGGGGCGGGGACTGGAACGGATCATGTTGCAAAATGTCTAAGATATTAAGCGCCTTTTCTTTCAGTCCGGCCTGTTTTAATTTCTGAGCATCTTTTTGGGCATATTTGGTATAGACCAGTTTCCACTTCACCAGTCAAGTTCCCCGCTGCATTCATCAACAGGCGTTTCGAGACCTTCCCGAATCGAATCGCGCATACCGGGAATTGAAGTCAGGAAAAGTGTCTCCTGAACAGCCCGCCAATCTTCCTCGGAAACAAGAATAGCGTTGTTGTTTCTCCCGGTAATCTGAATAGGCTCATGGATTTCAGAAGTTTCGCTGATTAGTTTGTATAAATTTTTCCGGGCATTGGTTGCATTGATCGTTTTCATAAGAACCTCAGTAAATTTCGCTTAACGTACGCTATAAAGTACGCAATTACAAGTAAAAACTGCCTGTATCGTCCAATTTTTCATTTTGTATTTTGTATTGGTATGACTTATATTACTTACGAGAGACTTACGAGTAATAAGGAGACAAGGCAATGGCGAAACAACTTACACCCAAAAAACAGCGGTTCCTGGATTTCATCCGTAGTTTTAGCGGCGATCACGACCGGGCGCCGACGTTTCATGAGATCATGGAGGGACTGAAAATCAAATCACTGGGCACGGTGAACTGGTACGTCAAAGAGCTGGAAAAGATCGGTGTTCTGGAACGCGGAAAATACAATGCCAAGCGTGCGCTGTCATTATTGGATCAGTCAACGGGTAACGAACTACCGCTGCTGGGCTTGATTGCTGCGGGTTATCCGCTGGAAGCGGTGGAGAACCGGGAGAGCATCGCGGTGCCGCCGTCCTATATTCATCCCGATAATTATGTTCTGAAAGTCAAAGGCGATTCCATGATCGATGATCATATCGAAGACGGCGATTATGTGATTATCCGTCAGAAACCCGAAGCGTCCCAGGGGCAGACAGTGGTGGCGTTTGTTAACAACGAAGCCACACTGAAGCGCTATTACCCAAAGCCCAATGGCGTGGAACTGCATCCCCGCAATCCGGATTACGATGTGATTCGTGTGTCGGCGGAAGACGAGTTTCGCATCGGCGGTGTGGTGTTGGCGATCCTGAGGCAGTATGAGTGATAGAATAACCACGAAGACACCAAGGACACAAAGTTTTTTGTATAATTATGCTTAGAAAACCACAAAGACACTAAAACACGAAGCATAATTATGTTTAAGGAAATTGCGAAGATAGCAAAATGTAAAAGTGAGCGTAATGTTTTGAACAATAAAAAATAAAAGAAATCTTAGTGCCTTCGTGCCTTAGTGGTTTCTCTTAATATGTACGACAGAATTTATCATATCAGGTTAGAAGATTTTGAGCTCCAGGCGGAGCGCATTCTGGACAGCAGTCTGCGG
>JBDRQG010000063.1:0-5907 GCA_043826475.1 bacterium | reverse complement strand
GCCAACTCATAGAATATTTCTGATCTTTGATGGGTTATCCGTAAACCTTTGGACTTACAGATTTGCTCGAATCCAAGCATCAATTCATTGATATTCGTTTTATCGACATTTTTCATGTTATTTCCAGTTGTAGTATCATTCTTATTTAGGATAATATAGACAACAGGGAGATGGAAAGCAAGTGTTTTTTATAATTATATCTCGGCAAGGATAACGCCTATTTATGCCCCAAATAATCTGCTTCGGAACAAAAAGAAAATAGCTCCAAGCAGGCATAGACCCGCCCAGATGTAATCCATCGAAATTTTTTCTTTCAGATAAAAAATGGAAAAGGGGACAAAAACAAACAGGGTAATCACTTCTTGCATAATCTTTAATTGTCCCACCGACATGACCTCATGCCCAATCCGATTGGCCGGCACCTGAAGAAGATATTCAAACAGGGCAATCCCCCAGCTTACAAGGGCTGCTATGATCCAGGGTTTATGGGAGAGATTGTGCAGATGCCCGTACCATGCGAAGGTCATAAAGACATTGCTGCAGCTTAGTAAAATGATCGTGACAAGAATACGGTTCATAGTTTTCACACACTACATAATATGTTTAATAGTTTAATTGTCAAAACCACAGGGAACCTACCAGAGTTTTATTGTCGATACCACAAAAATTTCATCTTAAAAGGACTTTCCCAAACACTCCAAAGGAACCCAGCCAGTAGTATCATCGCTTGTTAATGCCAATAGCCAATTACTTTCAATAAGAATGCCCTGTAATACTTCCCCGGGTTCAACTCTCAGCTCATAGGAATTATAATCCTGCTTCATTATCCCCTGATTGCCGCTAAGATCAATCCACGATTCTGGGACCCAGCCAGTCCGGCCATCTTTAGTGGTACACCAAAGCCAACCATCCCATTTGGTTTTCCGACGTTCAACAGTAACATTATCACCTTTTTTTAAATCGACATGAATCCCGGGTTCCGATTGATGTGATTTGATGACTCGATATTGATTCATAATTTTTTCATATTTAAAAAACCGGCAGACGAGTGCTTCTGCCGGTCACACACGCATTGCGTGTTATAAAAATTCTTAATAACCTACCGTGTCTTTACATTCACAAACAAGGTCTGGTTGTTGCGCCAGATAAAGAAAATAATCTCTTCGGGATGGATCACTTCCAGATTAATCATAGCTGATTCGGCATCTTCGATTGAACTAACTTCTACATCCCCAATCCGCTGTATAATATCGCCTAAATCTAAACCGCCGATATCAGCCAGACCGCCCATCTTAAGTTCGGATACGACAACTCCGGTGAATTCCTCGGGATCGAGATTGGTAATCATATAATCAGCAAAGACCATATTTCTGACTTTGAACTCCAGAGTTTTATTTTCATATTCAGGGGCATCAACCGCCGCCATCGGAGCTTCTTCAAGAGTAGCCAAAAGACTCAGCGTGTCAACCTTAGCGTCATCGCGTCGGACAATGGCCAGTTCGACCGCTACGCCCGGTCCCATTTCCGATACCATGCGCTGAAATACCGGAAGTTTTTCTTCCTTGTCAACTTCAACCGGCTGGCCATTAACCTCAAAAATAATATCACCGACTAATAAGCCGGCTTTATCGGCTGGAGAATTTTTAACGATCTCATTTACAATAATACCGCCGGAAATATCCAGGTTCCAGAATTCCGCAATCTCTTTTGTTAAAGCCTGAAGCGTAATTCCCAGCCAGCCCCGGTCTATTTCCCCTTTTTGAGGAGGATTGGCTATCAGGGCGCTCAGTCTCTCCGTCGATATAACGCCTAAAAGCGGAACGCCAAATTGGTTATAAGTATCCAGCAGTCCGCCGGCATCGGTTGTGGCTGTGGTTGGATCCATCAGAGTTCCCAAAACTCCAACCGGTTCCAGCTTGCCGTTAAACAGGACCGATGTTTTCTGTAGCGGATTAAATCCGACCGTCAGAACAAATTCTTCCGGTGATTTAATCAGGGCCGAGACCATGCCGATATCAGCCGCCAGGGACGGCGAGATGAATTCCGGCAGGAGCATATATAATCCGAGCCAGTCGCCAACTTTATATTCCTGGTCCGATTTAAATTCTACCGGCGTAAATTTTTCTCCGTCAGATATTATCTTAACGAAGCCGATACTGGTAAATCGATCAACCCCGATATATTCGCCATCATAAGTTTTACCATTGAGAGTTTTGATTTCAATTTTGACCGGTGAGGTTTTAACGGTGAAACCGGTCATGGATGATAACCCGCCATCACTGGAAAGAGAAGTACCATCAAAAATAACCATTCCATCCGAGGTGACAATAGTCCCCAAATATTGATCGGTCTGTTCCGTATTATGGATTCCAAATGAAATTTCAATCTTTAAATCAATGATGACCGTGTAGTCCTTAACTTGATTTTCAAGTTTGGAAAAATCAAAATCCTGAGCGGATAAATTCCCCATTCCAGCTATCAGAAATAGGGTGATTAATAAATATGTATGTATTTTACTCATCAATATATTCCTTTGCAGCCTGATCTAATTTTAACAGGATAAACCTGGTGCTTTTGTTTCTATCCACCGTGAGAAGAATTTTTTCATTTAGGTCGCCATCAATTTTATTATAGGCGGCAATAAAATCAGCCAGGTTCAGTAAATTAGTATCATTTATTTTTTTTATGATATCCCCGGGACGCATACCTCCCGTATCTGCCGCACCATTGCGTTTGACGCCCGTAACAAAAACCCCAATAGTGTCATTGAGATTGTTCTCAATTTTCATCTGGCTGGTAATTTCCTTTATGGTAAAATCCCACCGTCTAACTTCAAAATCTTCACCTTGCAGATCGCCTAACTGCCGTGTTTTCACTTTCAGCGTATATTCTTCTTCCCCTCGTAAAATTTTCATGCTGATTTCTGATCCTGGTTTGTATTCAGCAATGGTTTTATAGAAAGCGGGTAATTCTTCAAGAAAACGGGCTGAAACAGGTTTGCCGTCTATGGCCAGGATAACATCCCCTGCTTTAAGAAAGCTAATCTCTGCCGGTGAACCGGGATCAATCGAAGAAACCAGAACCCCTTTATCTCTGCCTGTTTTGAAAAACTGCTCCATCTCCTGCAACGCCTGGCAATGAACCCCAATCCAGCTTCTTATTACGCTTCCATGATCCAGGATAGCCGAGGTTACTTCCTTGACGATGTTGACCGGAATGGCAAAGCCAAGATTATTGGCAAACATAGTGGCGCGGGAATTGATGCCAATAACACGACCGTTAAGGTCAACCAGCGGTCCGCCGGAATTACCTGGATTAATTGCGGCATCGGTTTGTATCCAGAGATTGTAAATACCGGTTCTTTCACCTGAAGGGAGACGGACATCATCTCCAAAAAAACGATCACGAGTGGAAACAACACCTGCCGAAACCGAACGTGAAAGGGATAAAGGTGACCCCATCGCCAAAACAAACTGTCCAACTTGCAGAGAATCAGAGTCGCCGAATTCCGCAATACTAATTTCACCATGATAGTCATCTAATTGCAGTTTGATAACCGCCACATCGGTCAGAGGATCACCGCCGATATATTCGGCCGGAACCAGTTCTTTGTCATTTAGGGTGCAGATAATTCTTTCCGCTTTACCAGCCACATGGTAATTAGTAACCACATAGCCATCTTTATGAAAAATCACCCCGGATCCGATAACAGCCTGTTTTTCGAGTTCGCCGGTGTTATAATTTTTTATGACCGGTTGGATATGAACCAAAGCCGGCAGGACCTTATCGCGGGCTTTATAAATTTCCTGCTGTTGAATTATCTCGGCTGATAGCGGCATCGCCGCTAAGAGTAGTATTAGAATTGAAAATACTGAATTTCTGTACATTCTTACTCCTATAAATATGTAATGATCGTTATAACCCTCAGATTGTCCGAAAGTTCTCATAAGATCAATTATAGAAGTATATAATTACAGAATCCCCCTCGGCAAGTTTTTAAAAAGGTGCAGCCTCTTTTATTTTTAAAAGACTACACCTCACAATATAGAATAAGAGCGGCAATACCGCTATTTTTGGTAAATGTCTACCGACCCCAGACCAACATCAATTTCCACCAGAAGCCTGATATCGGCATCTTCATAGTCATCAGACTCATAAACATCATCATCAGTAGCTTCAAGATCTGTTCTATGAAAATCAATCGATGATAACCACCCGGCTCCATTCGTTTCAACTCTGATCGGAATATCTTTGGGAAGAGTTAAATCCATAGACCCCACTCCAACACTAATTGTAACTCTTGAATTGTCGGTATATTTCCCTCTTAAATCGAGTTTAAATGAACCAACTCCTCCATCGAAACTGAAATATTTAAAGTTGGCATTGCCAAAATTTTTCATTTCCAGCGAAGAGGCGCCGGCATCAATTTTAATTTTATCCATTCTTACCGGGTTTGGCCTGGAAAACTCAATAATAGAAGAAGACGCACCTACTTCAAATGTTAAATTTTGAAGCTGGAGCCCTCCTAAATCCATCTCAGCCTCACAGGCTCCTATGTCCATATTGAGTGACATGGGATATTTGGTTGAGAAAGTAATATCCCATTTGTTTTCCTCGGTATCGATATCAAAATTATCCTTATGATCGCTTTCCAAATAGAGTTCACCTACTCCGTCTTCGACTTCATAGTCATGTCTAAATTCAACTGTTTTTGGTTCATAACCAATCTCACCTTTGACAACATCATCGATATCATCAGCATTTACTATAATCTCACCTGCCCCAAAATCTATTTTAGCCTCAATAGATTTAGCCTTTTCTGCCCCAATATTAAACTCTTCATGAGATAACTTCCCCGCAAGGGCAATCAGCGGTAATAATAAAATAACAATAATAGATGAGAAGAGATTTTTCAGACTCATACCTGACCTCCAAACATTATAGATTTATAGATCCTGATAGAATCATACGTGAAAAAGCTTAAAAGGATTCACCTGGGACGTCAGGAGGTTTTGGCTTATTTCTGGAATCAGGATAATCTTTTGCGGATTTATCAAAGGAAATATCGTTCTCCTCCTCTCTTAGTGGAGGAGGAGCCGGAGCCGGGGCGTAGGGTTCAGCATCAAAGCTATGCTTGTCTTTCCAGCTTATATAATCCCGGAATCCAAACCGGCTCAGCAGAGCAGCGCCAACCCCTGTACAAATAGGATAAGTGCTGATAATAATCGCTACGACAAGCACAAAAATTCCAAAGCCTTCGGCAACATCGCTTTGCTGCCCTAATAAGATTGTATCCAACAGCCAGAGGGACATAAACAGAAAAACGCCAATTGTAGCCTGAAATAATATTTTCTTCTCCCCGCCCAGAAATCTAATCGAAATCATCCGGCCGATTCTGTTACCGAATAAAACCACTCCTGTAAAAAATGCTAATATATACAAGATAGGAACTAACGGAGAAACCAGGATCCCCACAATAGTGATAATTACAATAGCTGTAATAACCGGCATCAACATAATAAACAAAAAGCCAAGCAGGTAAGATTTGATCGGATTATTAAGAACAATATCATTCATCCGCTTTAACTGGAGAGGCATAAGGCTTGTCATTAGAAATGAGAAGAAAATCATAACGACAGTAAAAACAATCACGATCACCAAGCCATCAGCAGAAAACGAACCGGTAAAATCCTTAAAATCCAGCGACGTATCCGTAATAATTACCTTGCCTTTTACTTTTGCTCCCTTTTTCTGAATTATCCAGGGGGCTTTCACGTCACCATCAACCTGGCCTGACTGATAGATTATGACACTATCGTTAATAGATGTGACATCGCCTCTTACCCAGCCTTTTATAGACACTCTCTCAAATGCTTTAATATCACCATCAACATACTCATCGTACCC
>JBDRQG010000062.1:0-2977 GCA_043826475.1 bacterium | reverse complement strand
AAAACGACCGAGGATACTCTTTTTATTCCGGTAGTTTATTTCAAAAAAGCAATGGTTCGGATGGAAATGAAAGAATACAGCGAAGCTCGACAAATTTTGTTCGACATCAAGGAGAATTTTAGATCATATTTTGCCGGTAATCCAAAAGCACAATATGCAATTGCCCGTTCCTTTGAACTTGAGAATAACTGGAAAAGGGCTGAAGTTGAATATAATTACTTAATTGAAAATTACCGTGGTTCGGACGAGGCGATGGCTTCATTTTTATATGTAGCCAAATATCTAAAAGATGCAGGGCGAGTTGATGAATCGAAGCGCTGGTATGAAGATGCTGAAAAATATTACAACCAGATAGCCGCTTCAGGGGAAGGGACGCTAAACGAGGCTATGGCAAAGGTTTACCTCGCCGATTTATTTCAAAATCAGGAAAAATGGGATAAATCAGCCGAAATCCTGATTCAGATTTTTGATAAATATCCCCAGAGCGAACCGGGAAGAAAGGCAATATTAAAAGCCTCAGCTATTTACAGGAGTAAGCTTAATAGTGAAGTAAAAGCTGATTCTTTGATAGAAGTATTTAAAGCTTCTATTGCCGATATCCAGGAAGAGGAATAAAGTTAGAACCTTTTAGAAAACAGACTGTACAAGATTTGTGAACAAGATAACTGCCAGGAGGAATAATGAAACTTTTTAAAACGATTTTATTGGGATTGGTCATTCTGTCTGTTCTGTCAGTGGCCGGATTTGCACAGGTAGATCATCTGGGCAAAATAGACACAGTTTATGCGGACCTGACCCAGATCAATGACAACAGCTGGTCGATTACAATTAATGTAACTAATGATGAAAACATTCTCGGTTTGTCTGTCCCATTGAAGCTCAGTGGTGGAAATACTAAAGTAGTAGCCGACTCTGCTTCTTACGCCGGTGGACGGATTGAGAATTTTGCATACAAGGGTTTCCGCCCGGATACTTCTATTCAATGTGTTATGTTAGGTATGATTGCCAATCTGGGACCGACCTCAAATAAATTGGCTCCGGGATCGGGAAGATTAGTTACGATTTTTGTCTCTTCGCTTAAAGGAGAGAAGATTGAGAAGCTATCAGTTGATACTACTACCCTGTCACCTGATAATTCTTTGATGCTTGTAGCGGATGCCGGTGATATAGTCAAGGAAGCCGACACTATCCCCAGACATCTGGATACCCGCCTCGAAATTTATCCGGCTTTTATAACACGATTTTCCAAATAAGTCAGACAATCAGAAATAAAATCAGCCCGGCATGTCCGGGCTTTTTTTATGATGAAATTAGAGCTAGAAGCAGTAGGGCTAAAAGGGGAAAAATTTCGTGGTTGGCGTACGTCCTCGTGCGCCAACAAATAATGGGTAAGGTTGGCTTGATAAAGATTGACAAAGAATGCAAATGGATTTAAATCAAGATAGCTGGCAGACGAGGACGTCCGCCAGCCACTAAACGGCAATTATTTTTATCCAACAGGCTTTTTCTGTTTAGATTGGTCTTTGAAAAAATTAACTGTCTTTTTCAATCCTTCTTTGAAGCTGACAGTCGGATTATATCCAAAGGCTTTTAGTTTTTCAACCGAGGCAAAGGAATGCATGATATCACCGGGGCGGGGATCGACATATTTAGCCTGGGTATCAGTACCAATAATATTTCTGAGTTCATCGAGCAGATCATTGAGCGTAAACTGACCGCCGCAAGCAACGTTAAAATAATCACCACATACTTTGTTATTGGTTGCAGCTACGATATTGGCATTGACGCAATTATCAATGTAGGTAAAATCACGCGACTGCTCACCATCACCAAAAACTGTCGGTGGTTTATTCACCAGCAGGGAAGTGATAAATTTGGGAACAACAGCAGCATACTGACTGGCTGGGTCCTGTTTGGGGCCAAAGATATTAAAATAACGCAGAGCTACAGTCGGGAAATTATATAATTGCCAATAGACTTTAAGATAATACTCGGCGGTTAATTTGGTGACGGCATAAGGAGAGAGGGGATCGGGGCGCAGGCCTTCATGTTTGGGGAGCTCTACTGATTCGCCATAGACCGATGAGGAAGAGGCCATGACGAATTTTTTGACGCCGGCATTTTTGGAGGCTTCGAGCATATTGAGGGTGCCGTTGATATTGACCTCGTTAGACGTTAACGGATTTTTAACCGAACGGGGAACTGAAGGGAGAGCCGCCTGATGCAAGACATAATCGATTCCTTCAACTGCCTGAATTACAGTCCAATAATCCCTGATATCGCCATCAATTACCTCAATTTTATCTTCGAGATGAGCAATGTTTTCTCTTTTGCCCGAGGAAAAGTTATCAATAATTCGAACTTTGTCCCCGTTGGCAACAAGAGCTTCAGTTAAGTTTGATCCGATAAATCCGGCTCCGCCGGTAATAAGAAATTTCATTGTAACATTCCTAAATTAAGTTCTTTTCCCTTATATCGGCTGTTTGTTTAATCATTTTAGGGCACGAATAAGGCAGCCATTGAAGGTGTTTCCGACAACCTAATACAACATAAATCCAATGTCCAGAAATAGTTGAGCAAATTTATTAATTGCAGATTTTCTATAAGAAAAGAGTAGAAACATATTAATAAATCATTTAAAAAAGAGGAGAGTATGACAATAAAAAAAAATGATCAAAACGAAATTCTAAATCATCAAACCCAGTATGATCAATTGGCTTCGATTACTAAAGCTCAGTCATCTAAATCTTTTAAGACGATGGATAAAATGAGTAATTTACTGAAGATATCCTCACAGGATATTAATTCGGGAGCATACCGGACGCCATTGTATCGCTTTCTGACTGATAATGTGCCGGTTATCAATTCCTGTATCTGCACCTGGGCACGTTTATCGGCTGCTCCGGGAAAATTTGTTTTCGATCCAGATGCAAATTTATCAAATACGGAAATAATAAATAACCGTTTGAACGACCTG
>JBDRQG010000061.1:0-11007 GCA_043826475.1 bacterium | reverse complement strand
TATAACTTGTGCCGGTAGTGTTTACTAATAATAACGATTTTAAACGCCCTATTTTCATTGACGCCACTACTGAAGCTCTCAGCTATAAAAATCAGATAATATCAATTTTAGAGAAAAACGCCGGTAATATTACAAAAACTTCTAATGACTTAGGTATTCACCGGACAACTTTGTGGCGTAAAATTCAAAAGTACAATATCGATCTTAAATCATTATAACTCCCATATTTCATGTTGCATGCAACACAACAATGTTGCACTGTTATATTTAATGTTGCATATATTGCAACAGCCAATTCATATCCAATAGTTATTTAGTTGTATAACAACAAATTAAAACAAACTTCGTTTGTGGCATGTAATTTGCCATGTTTCATCTATATGAATAAAAAGGTTGCAATACCTCGCATGATGGACAGCATTTCCCCCTGTTTTGAAGCCTCAAGCTGCTTTGATATTATTGTTATTTCCAATAGTAAGGTCGAATCCACGCAACAAGTTACATCCTCTGATTCGGAAGGACATAAGAAGATACACCTGCTTCAAGTGCATCGGGTTGATGTCTTAATTTGCAACGGTATTAAGGATCTGTATCAAAATATGCTGATAGCATCAGGTATCGAGGTTATTAAAAACATCAGTGATAAGATTGACAATGTAATCAAGCACTACCTTTCCGGGAAACTTATAGCGGAACCCATTTCAAACGATGATTTATGCAGCATCGGTAGAATTTCTCATAGTGATTTAGTCAACTGGGCAACTAAAGTTTTTATGGAAAATGGTTATACCGTTATTACTACACCCGCCAATAACGACCAGATGATTGATTTAATTGCAGAAATACAATGTCCAATCTGTAAGAAACAGGTCAGGATAGCGGTTTGCTGCGGATCGCATACTTATCGTCCCTCGCAGGAGATAACCGAATTCCATCACGCCACCTCTACCGGATATAATGCCCTGGTATATGTCTGTCCGGGAAATCCGGCGATCGAAGAGTGCTGCAGTCAGTACGGGATTGAATTGCTTGATCCCAATTCAGAAAGAAAAATTAAATATAAATATAATGATAAACTGCCTCTTTTGAAAGGTCCGGTTCGGGACCACGAGAGAGCATCATTTTCAGAATAAAATAACTTGCTATAAATGGAGCATCGATGAGAACAAGCAAAATAACTGAAGAAGAGCGACAAAAAGCGTTTACTTCAATGCGAAAACCGGAGGTAAACAAGAAGCAAAATCTTGAAGTGTTATATCACATCGAGGATTTTGACATCAACGATCGCCCCCGTCGTTTTCTGGAAGCTTTTGCTGCTATTTTAAAACATTCAAACTATCGCATGGCTCTGGATCATTTCATCCGCTTAAGCGCCAAATGCTCCCGCTGTGCTACTACCTGCCAGGTTTATCAGGCAACTGGGGATTTAAAAGATATTCCCTGTTATCGATCAGAACTTTTATTGAGTGTCTATCGCCGTCATTTTACCCTTGGGGGGATGCTCAGGGGAAGAATTGCCGGGACAGGTCATTTGACTGATGAAAAGATTCAGGAGATGGCGCAAAGCTTTTATAACTGCACCGCCTGTCGAAGATGTGTCAATGAATGCCCATCGGGTATTGATCATGGTCTAATTACCCACCTCGGACGCTATATCCTTAGTGAAATCGGGATCACCCCCAGAGCTTTAGTGGTCAGCACCAGAGAACAACTTGAAGGAACATCAGGGAATACCTCAGCCGTACCGGTACCTGCTCTGCTTGATACCCTTGAATTCCTTTCCGAGGATATGCTGGAAGAAAAAGGGGTGGATATAAAATTCCCTATTGATGTTGAAAATTCCGATTATGTCTTTTTCCCGGCGGTGAGTGACTTTCTAATGGAAGCAGAAACTCTGATGGGCATAGCCGCGGTCTTCACGGCCACCGGTGATAAGTGGACTACCGGAACCGGATATTTTGACGGCATCAATTACGGATTGTTTTATAGTGATCGCATTCTTGAAAGAGTTGTCAAAAAAATTGATGCTGAAACAAAAAGGTTAAACGGTAAAAATGTTTTAATAGGTGAATGCGGGCATGCCTCCCGGTCGGCTAAAATGTTTCTTCCAGCCTATTGTGGTGGCGACAAGGCTTTCCCAGTTATTAACATAATGGAATATACTTATAAGGTCTGGAAAGAGGGCCGGCTAAAACTCGATCCCAATATAGTTACCGAAAAAGTAGCCTATCACGACCCCTGCAATATCGCCCGCACCAGATGGATCGTAAACCAGCCCCGTGAGATATTAAAATCTTTCTGCAAAAACTATGTAGAGATGACTCCAAATGGAGAAGATAATATCTGCTGCGGCGGCGGCGGCGGGACTGTTTCTCTTGATGAAATCAGATCCTACCGAACGACTGTCGGTGGAAAATTAAAAGCGGATCAAATCAGGAAATCCGGCTGCACCATACTTGTAGCCCCCTGTGCCAACTGCAAGAAACAACTTAAAGAACTGGTTGAGGATCAAAAGATTGATTGCCAGATTGTCGGTCTGCATGACCTGATCTACAAAGCTATCATTTTTGATGAATCCCTTAAAGTGAAACCGGATGATATTGAAAATGCCAGTCAGGAGGAGAAGTAAAATATGGAAGCTTTACTTGAATTTGCCCGCGGGCCATTATTCAGGCTCAGTCTTGCAATTATGATTCTGGGGTTAATACGAATTCTCGCTCTTGATTTGTATGGCGCCTGGGAAGCATACCGCAAAGCCGGTGATAAGACTCTCCCCTGGAAATTAATTACAGTCCGCACGCTGCATTGGTTCTTCCCGGTTAAACGGGTACTTCATTCCCGTCCAGTCTATAGTATAATTTCGATCCTCTTTCATGTTGGATTATTATTGGTTCCGCTATTTCTTTTTGCTCATATTCAGCTATGGAAAAGTGCCATTGGCTTTGGCTGGTGGGCGTTGCCGAAAGGAATAGCCGACATCTTGACCATCATAACAATCACCTGCGGAATCCTTCTATTTATTGGCCGTGTCTCAAGCACTGCTTCGAATTTCATCAGCCGAAAGCAGGATTATTGGTGGCCGTTATTGTTACTCTTACCATTCATCACCGGATTTCTATGTATGAATAGCAGTTTAGCTGCTTCAACTTATCAATTGCTGATTCTCATTCATATTCTTGCCGCTGAATTGATATTTATTCTACTACCCTTTACAAAAATTGCTCACTGCATCCTTATGCCTCTATCGCAATTTATTGCCAATCTTGCCTGGAAATTCCCGGCCAATACCGATGATGATATTTGCACTACTCTCAACAAGAAAGGAGCCCCGGTATGAGCATGGGAATTCTGACAGACATTACAAAATGTATTGGTTGCAACGAATGCGTGATAGCCTGCAAAAACTTATATCATCTTGATGCTGACGTTCCCCGTAAATGGCAAAAGCACGACGGGCTCTCCTCGAAAAACTGGACATCGGTTTTAGTCAAAGAAGAGAATCATTATATTCGTAAGCAATGCCGCCACTGCCTTGAACCAGCCTGTGCCTCAGTCTGTCCAGTAGGAGCCTTGCACCAGACACCTGAAGGGGCGGTTGTATATGACAGTGATAAATGTCTCGGCTGCCGCTATTGTATGATGGCCTGTCCCTATGGGATCCCCCGCTATGACTGGGACAGCGCTGTTCCCTATATCCGCAAATGTATCATGTGCACTGACCGTATTAAAAAGGGACAGCAACCGGCCTGCACCGAAGCCTGTCCTGCAGAAGCGACTATATTTGGTGATAGAGAAAAACTCCTGGCTGAAGCTCATCGCAGGATAAAGGATAACCCCGGTAAATACATAAACAAAGTATGGGGTGAACATGAAGTCGGTGGGACCTCAGTTTTATATGTCTCTGATATTGACCTGGATTTTCTATCATACAAATCAAAACCAATGACAAAACCACTGCCCAAAACTACCGAAGTGGCTATGAAATCGGTTCCTTATGCCTTTGTTGGTATGGGTGGAGTAATGTACGGATTGAACTGGATAATTCGCCGCCGTAATGAACTGTCAGAAGGCAAAAAAGGAGAAAAGGAATAGCTATGAACAGAGTTCAGAATACAAAGCTTATTTTATGGCTGATTACAGGTATTGCTGCGGCAGTAGGAATTACCCGTTTTATATACGGTTTAGGCGTTACGACTAATCTGACTGATGCCACCCCCTGGGGTTTCTGGATTGGTTTTGATGTGATGGCCGGTGTCGCTTTAGCCGGCGGTGGATTTGTTATAACAGCCATCTTCTACATCATGAGAAAAGAAGAATTCCATCATCTTGTTAAACCGGCAGTTTTAACAGCCTTCCTTGGCTATCTTGCTGTAATTTTCGGGTTGCTGTTTGATTTGGGTCTCCCCTGGAATATCTGGCATATGATGATTTACTGGAACCCTCATTCACCCCTGTTCGAAGTTGGCTGGTGCGTGATGCTTTACACAACTGTTCTGTTGCTTGAATTCAGCCCTGTTCCGCTTGAAGCTGCCAGTCGGTATGCTAAAATTCGTAATATATTGATGAAATTCCGCTTCCCGCTGGTAATGCTGGGGATTATGCTCTCAACGTTGCATCAATCGTCATTAGGTTCTCTCTTTTTGATTATGCCCTTTAAGCTGCATGAGCTCTGGTACTCCAGCATTTTACCGGTCCAGTTTTTCATATCAGCAGTGGCATTGGGATTGATGATTGTCTCTCTTGAGAGTCTTGTCACTCATTGGTTATATCGAAGAAAACCAGAAACTAAATTAGTTGCAAAACTTGCCAAAGCGGCAATCTGGGTTTTAGGTATTTACCTTGCTGTTAAACTTGTTGATATAATTTTCACCGGTAAAACCGCCATGATTTTCAATGGAACATGGGAGAGCAACCTCTATATCACAGAATTGCTTCTAACTGCAATTATCCCTATTATCCTCTTCTCAATCCCACGCATCCGCAACAGTAACACCGGACAATGGTTTGGCTCTACTATGGCTGTCATTGGGATCGTCATGAATCGTTTGGATGTCGGTGGCGTGGTTATGCTCAGTGCTACCGGGGATTCTTATACTCCTTCATGGACAGAGATTATGATAAGTCTTGGAGTTGTCTCGGTCGCGGGACTGGTCTTCCTGTTCGTGATTGAACATTTCCATATCTGGGATGAAAAACCGGTTCACCCCGATGCCCTTCCTTATTCCAAACCGGCTTTTGATCATGCCTCGGAAGTATGGTTAGGAGCTCCAACTGTTGCAGCGAGAACCAAATATTCTCTCGCATTTATTCTGGCTTTTGCTTTAGGCTTTGCCATTATGCCGGGCGATGTTATCCAGAGTGAAGGGGTAACGCAGATTACGGTTGAACATGCCCGTGGTGGCGACACCCTCTTTATCGATGGCAACCGGGATGGATATGGCACTGTATTTAATCATAAGAAACACACCGACAGCACTTCATGCGAACAATGCCATCATATGAATCTCCCGCAGGACAAAGAGAGCGGCTGCTGGCAGTGTCATAACAGCATGTATGCTTCAACCGATGTTTTCAATCATGACTGGCATACGTCGCCCAAAGGGGGCAAACTGAAATGTAATCAATGCCATACTGAATACATGAACAAAGAAAAAGCGACAGCCAAAAAATGCAATGACTGCCATCTTGATCTTATTCCTGCAAAAGCAAAATTTAAAGTTGAGCATTATTTGGCCGGTTCATATGTTGATGCCATGCATAAACAATGTATAAATTGCCATAAGGAGATTGCTGCTAAAGATATTGAAAAAGAAAAACTGACTCAATGTGCTAATTGCCACCAGTCGGTACCTGATCCTTACATGACCACAGGTATCAATATACAGCTTGATAAAAACATCTTTAACCATGTAGCTGTGCCGGTAAACCAAAGTATCGCTTCTGAGACAAAGGATGATTTATAATGAGCAAAAGGATCCTGATCGTTGATGATGAAGCAGATATAACTATTTATCTTGAGACGGTTTTGAAAGTTAATGGTTTTACACCAGTGGTAGTTAATGATGTTCATGCCGCTCAAAAAATTATCGATAAATCTCCGCCTGATTTGATAAGTCTGGATATAATGATGCCCAAAGAATCAGGCTTAACTCTCTATCAAAACCTGAAAAATAATCCTAAGACCAAAAAAATACCGATTATTATTGTAAGTGGTATGGGTCAGGAGGGTAAATTCGATTTTTACTCGTTTATTAATGATAAATCCATGACTGAACCGGAAAGCTTTATGGAAAAACCGATTGATGTTGACGCCTATATCAAAAACATCAATATGCTTATATCCGGAGTAAAAAAATGAGTTCATCAAAGCGGAAAAACATTCCTCGCAGGTTAACTGATACAATTTATAAAACTCTGTTTGATGAGGTGCCTTTTTGTGTGGCTGTAATTGACCGAGACTATAATGTTGTCGAAGCCAATGAAAAGTTTTCCCAGCGGTTTGGTAACTGGCGCGGGAAAAAATGCTACAACGTTTATAAAAAACTGCATCGCCCCTGCGATGAATGCCCCTCTGAACAGGTTTTTGAGGAGGGGAAGGTCATTGTTGCCGATGCGGTGGGGGTTGATAAAGAGGGTAAACCAACACATTATATAGGGCATGTTGCCCCGATTCGATTAAAGGAAGATGGCCCGGTTGACTATGTTCTGGAAATGACCCGTACCGTGACCGGAGTTAAAAGCTGGCAGCAGGAATACCAGATTTTATTTGATCGTGTCCCCTGTTATATCACTGTTATTGATCAGGATTTTCGCATTGTTAGAGCCAACGAAGCTTTCCGGCTAAGTTTTGGAGATGTTCTTAACAAGTATTGTTATGAAGTATATAAACACCGCTCATCCAAATGTCCAAACTGCCCCGCCGCCAAGACTTTTAGAGATGGCCGGGTTCATAGTTCCAATCAGGTTGGAACCGGTAAAAAAGATCAGGACATTCACTATACCGTTACGACTTCTCCCTTAATGCGTTCCGGAGGTAAAGTTGCGCATGTGATCGAGATTTCCAACGATATTACTGCTGTTAAAAGATTGGAATCCCAGGTGATCGAGGCTGAACGGCTGGGAGCCGTCGGACAAACAGTAGCCGGGTTGGCTCACAGTATCAAAAATATTCTTATGGGTCTTGAAGGGGGAAAATATATTGTGAGTATCGGCTTGCAGAAAAACGACAAGCAGATGATCAACGAAGGTTGGGAGATGCTCGAGCGTAATTTTGACAAGACAACCTCACTGGTCAAGGATTTCCTGAGTTTTTCCAAAGGACGTCTCCCCTCTTTGAAAATGCTTAACCCGGCTGATATAGTTTCCGAGATAGTTGATCTTTACAAAGAAATTGCTGCCCTCTCAAATATTGAATTGAAAGCTATGATTCCCAAAAAAGTCAGAAAAGTCCCTCTTGATCCGGATGGCATCCATACCTGTCTGACCAATCTTGTCTCCAATGCTATTGATGCCTGCCAGATGGCTGAACAAAAAGGGAACGAAGTTGTCATCGAGTTAATTGATAATCGCGAAAAGCTTACATTTCAGGTAACGGATAATGGCAGTGGAATCGAATACGATATAAAAAATAAAATATTTACAACTTTCTTCACAACCAAAGGGGGCGAAGGGACCGGATTGGGACTTTTGACAACCCGTAAAATTGTCCAGGAGCACGGCGGGAAAATAACCGTTGAATCTGAAAAAGGGCATGGTTCCTGTTTCAGGATGGAATTTTCCCATAAAAGATTGTTGAGACTCTTTGAAGAAAGTGATATTATTAAGAAGAAGAATAATTAGGGGTAAGGAGATAAAAATGACAGATACTGCAGCTAAAACTATTCTTGTCGTAGATGATGAAGCTGATGTTCGGAATTTCTTAAAAATTGCCCTGCTTGAAGCCGGCTTTAATGTCATCACCGCTAACAATGGGAATGAAGCTCTTAAAGAAGTGAAAAAGAAAAAGCCGGATCTTATCTCGCTTGATCTGGTTATGCCGGAAAAATCGGGAGCCATGTTTCATCGCGAACTTACTAAAAATAAAGAATGGTCAAAAATTCCAATTATCATCGTTACCGGTCATGCCCGTGATGATGTCGGCAAGGCTGACTTAAAAGAACTGACCATGTCAGGACCGGGAATCTATCTCGAAAAACCGGTTAAACCTTTGAATTATATTGCCGCCGTAAAAAGCATCCTGCATATGGATACCTCAGATGATGAAAAAGAAGCAGCCGAACAGATAGAGCTCCAAAATCAATTAAAGAATATTATCGATGATGCTGATCCGGATACGCTTAAAAAGTTAAAAGATTTGTTTAACAAAAAAAATATCTGATAAGGAATTTAATTATGCCTGATATGAAAACAATATTAGTGGTCGATGATGAGCCTGATATTCTCCGATGGTTGACATTGCTGTTCGAGAACAACGGTTATCGGGTTGTCACCGCCAAAGATGGCCTTGAAGGGATGGAAAAGGCTCGATCAGAAAAACCTGATTTAATAACTCTCGACATATCCATGCCAACCGAATCAGGTGTCAAGATGTACCGAAACCTTAATAATGACGAAAACCTTAATGGAATTCCGGTGGTATTAGTTACAGGAGCCACCCCTATGCTGAATACATTTTTATCAAAAATCAAAAAACTCAAAAAACCGGCCGGGTTTATGGAAAAACCAGTCAAAGACACTGACCTGCTTGAAAAAGTTAAGGAAATTATAGGATAATAATTTTTTTAAATTTAAAATCATATATTGAAAATACAGTTTCTATGATCCTCAGTTTTCATTGAACCACTGGTCATTACTAATGATATGGCATGATGATATAATTTATTGATAAATATTTTTGGTTAATAAAAATTTTTAGAATAATAAATCCGATCTTCTTTAACTTCTATCTAAAATCTTTAGTAAACTATAATAAAAAATCACATTAAAAATTACTGTTTGAAAGCTGCTAAAATTTTGGTATCATTCATACTCAAAAATAGGAAAACATATTTGATATTAGATGCTCTAATAGTAAATTTATTATGCCAAAGATTGAAAATACAATATCACCTTCGACAACTTCCGGCTGGAAAAAATTCCTGAAGGACAGTATTAAAATCCTTCTTGTAGCAATCGTTTTATATGTTGTTTATCTGAAATTATCAGAAAACTGGGCTGGGGTTGTTAACTACTCATGGACTTTGAATATCCCCCTGTTACTGCTTTCTGTGTTGATGCATTTATTAACATTTCTCCTCTTTTCCAGAGTCTGGTGCATATTAATAAAAGCTTTTGGATATGATGTATCATTAAAACATGCTTTCAAAATCAGCTACATTACCAATCTGGGCAGATATATACCCGGAAAAATATGGCCTGTTTTTGGCATGATGTACTATGCAAAAAAAATAGATATTAGCCGGGAGGTAGCAATTTCATCCTGGATTGTAGCACAAATATTCACTATCCCTCCCTCATTATTAGCAGGATTTTTGTGCATCGTTTATTCCCCTGAAATAATGACTTCGGATGTTCTGCAATTTTTAAACATCTGGGTCTATTTGGCAGCAGCAGCAATTTTCCTTTTTTCTATTCTTCTAATAGTTGCTCCCAATAAGGTCTTTTCATTATTTAATATCATCCTGCGGAAAATTGGCCGACAGGAAATACAATTTGAAATCAGTGTAAAAACAGCCCTGTATGTTTATTTCGGATATTTTATATGCTGGTTATGTTATGGTTTTGCTTTCTGGCTATTTTTGTCATCGATTGTTGCAAATATTTCTTTACCTGTTATTCCCACGGTAGGATCATTTATTTTAGCTTATCAGATCGGCTATCTCGCCTTATTCGCTCCCGGGGGAATTGGTGTCAGAGAATTAGTGATAACTGTCATACTAACACCTTACCTGGGATCGATTACCGCCGGAGTCGCAATTGCCGCCCGGATTTGGAACATGATTGTTGAAATAATTGCGGCTTCAATTGCGTGGTCTATCAGATTTTCACAAAAAAAAGTTTAGCTGTTTGTTTGCTTGACAATTCCTATTCTTATAGGAAGTATATTCTCTTCTAAAAATCGTAGCATAATTTTAAGATCCTGTCCTTATCCACTTGTGACATAAATTAGAAGATATGACCACATAAGTAGCTTTTATTACCTGAAATAGAAACAACCACCCAAGTACGTATTGGGTGGCTGTCGTAGACAAGGAATGATATTCATCATATATCAAGGATTGTTATAATCCTAAATCAATCATCTTTGGTAATTAACATGCAGGTGGCGGTAACATACTACCTTTGAAAATGTAGTTTACCAGGAAGACAAGATCGTCAACCAGGATTCCGCCATTAGCCTTAGCATCACCTTCTTCAGCACATGATGGTGGTATCATACTACCTTTGAAGATGTAGTTTACCAGGAAGACGAGATCGTCAACCAGGACTCCACCATTGTGTTTAGCATCACCACGCAATTGACAGCAGGTAAGGTTTGGATTGGGATCAAGATAACCGTACTGATCAAGAGCTGTCCAGCCTCTTATCCAAATATATGTTGCCTTTGTACCAGGTTCAAAAGCACCCGGGTAATCCACAACTTCAAAATTACCCCAGCAATCAGGCAGCTGGATTGTATCGCCAACAGTAGCAGCCATTTCAGGATGGTAACCTACTGCGGTATCAGCACTATTAGGATTGGCCCATGTGAAACCTTCAAATCCGGTTGTCGGAACTGGGTACATATCATAAGCATAAGGAGTACGAGAACCATAAGCTATACTCAAATCGGTAATGTTGTTGTTCCAACCCGGTATGGTCGGATAACCGGCTTCACCACCAAAAAGGTAAGCTTTTACTTGAACATCACCATGACAAAGAGCAACTTCATCAGAACCACTGCCCATATCAGCCCAGTAATTGTTGTAAATCTTAAGATCAGCAACAGTACCAAGGTTGGTCATACGG